>NZ_JBSFJF010000014.1:0-146106 GCF_053597915.1 Streptomyces sp. NPDC001219
CCCGATACTGGGTGTATCGGGGTGAACCCGACAACGCGGCGAGCGTGCGTGCCAGGCGCCGCGGGGCAGGCGGGAGTTTGACGACAGGTCCTAGGATCGGCGGCGTGATCGAAATCCCCGGCGAACTCGTCGCCACGCAGACCAGGTTCAACGGTACGGCGGGTCGCGAGTTCATCGCGGCGCTGCCGAAGCGGGCCGAGGAGTTCCTCGACCGCTGGGGGCTGAAGCTGACCGGGCCCTCGATGTGCGGGATGGCGGCGCTCGTCCTGCCCGTCGAGCGGGCCGACGGGACACCGGCCGCACTGAAGATGCAGCTGCTCGACGAGGAGAGCGAAGGGGAGCCGGTCGCCCTGCGGGTCTGGGGCGGCGACGGCGTCGTCCGGCTGCTCGACCATGATGCGGACACCAACACGCTGCTGCTCGAACGCCTCGACGAGCAGCGCCACTTGTCGACGCTCGACGACTCCCGTGAGGCCGTGCGTATCCTCGCCGAGCTGCTGGCCAGGCTCAGCAGTGTGCCCGCGCCGGACGGGCTGCGGCGGCTGGGCGACATCGCGCAGCAGATGATCGACTCGGTGCCGGACGCGGTCCGGACGGTCGCGGACCCGGCCGAGCGTGCGGTCCTGAAGAGCTGTGCGGCGGCCGTACGCGAGGTCGTCGGCGAACCCGGTGACCGGCTGCTCCACTGGGATCTGCACCACGACAACATCCTCGCCGGGGAAAGGGAGCCCTGGCTCGCCATCGACCCCAAGCCGCTGGCCGGCGACCCGGGCTTCGACCTGATGCCCGCGCTCGCCAATGACTTCGACCCGTCCGAAGTGCGCTACCGCTTCGACCTGATGACGGAGGTGCTGGGCCTCGACCGGCAGCGGGCGGCCGCATGGACGCTGGGGCGGGCGCTGCAGAACCTGCTGTGGAACATCGAGGACGGGGAGGACGCGCTGGAGCAGGAGCAGCTCGCGATCGCCCGGCTGCTGCTGGAGCGGTGAGCGTGAGCCGGTCGGCGTCGCGGCCATCGGGATGCGCTTTCCGGGGGCCCTCCGTGCGCGGTGGCGGCGGTCGGCAAGGTCACGGGGCGGAGCGTCGGCGACCGGGTCATCCGGAGTGGAAGGCCTGATCACGTAGGCTCGACGGATGGCGAAGTATTTCGACGTACACCCCGAGAATCCTCAGCGGCGCACCATCAGCACGGTGGCCGACAGCATCCGCTCCGACGCACTCATTGCCTACCCGACGGACTCCTGCTTCGCGCTGGGATGCCGGCTGGGCAGCCGCAGCGGCCTCGAGCGGATTCGGTCGATCCGGAACCTCGACGACCGTCACCACTTCACCCTCGTGTGCCAGAACTTCTCCCAGCTGGGCCAGTTCGTGCACATCGACAACGACGTGTTCCGTGCGATCAAGGCGGCCACGCCCGGCAGTTACACCTTCATCCTTCCCGCGACGAAGGAGGTGCCGCGCCAGCTGCTGCACCCGAAGAAGAAGACGGTGGGCGTCCGTATCCCGGACCATGTCGTGCCGCAGGCCCTGCTCGGTGAGCTGGGTGAGCCGCTGCTCTCCAGCACTCTGCTCCTGCCCGACGAGGAGGAGCCGATGACGCAGGGCTGGGAGATCAAGGAGCGGCTCGACCACGTGGTGGACGCGGTGCTCGACTCGGGCGACTGCGGCACCGAGCCGACCACGGTCATCGACTTCTCCGGCGGCGGTGCCGAGATCGTGCGGCGAGGGGCGGGAGATCCCTCGCGGTTCGAGTAGCCGGACTCGCTCAGGGTGCCCTGTTCGTGACGGCCGGCTACGGGTGGAGGCGCCCTCCTGCCGGGCCGGGCGGACGGGTGGGCACCCGTGCGCCCGTGGCCGGCGTTCAGGGGCGGAGGACAGAGGTCAGGAGCGCGGCTGGCGCTGCTGCTCGGCTCGCTCCGCGTTCTTCTCCTTGATCCGCGCCGTTTCCTTGCGGACATCGGCCTGGGTGGCGCGCTCCTGCTGGAGCCACTCGGGGTTCTCCTCCTTCAGCGCGTCGATCTGCTCCGTGGTCAGCGCTTCGGTGACTCCGGCGCGGGCGAGACCGGAGATGGAGACGCCGAGCTTCGCCGCGACCACCGGCCGGGGGTGCGGGCCGTTGCGTCGCAGGTCCACGAGCCACTCGGGCGGATCGGCCTGCAGTGCGTTGAGCTCGGTGCGCGAGACGACACCCTCCCGGAACTCGGCGGGGGTGGCCTCGAGGTACACCCCCAGCTTCTTCGCCGCGGTCGCGGGCTTCATCGTCTGGGGGGTCTGGTGCGACTTCATGAGGTCAAGGGTATCGAGCATGTGCGCTACCTCCGACCACGACCGGTAACCTGGCGGCGTGACAAGCTCGGAATCCTCCCCGTCGTTCCGGCTCGCCTATGTCCCGGGAGTGACGCCCACGAAGTGGGTGCGGATCTGGAACGAGCGGCTGCCCGACATCCCCCTGACCCTGGTCGCGGTGCCCGCCGCCGAAGCCTGTGAGCTGCTGCGGGGCGGTGGCGCCGACGCCGGTTTCGTGCGGATGCCCGTCGACCGGGCGGATCTCGCCGCGATCCCCCTCTACACCGAGGCGACCGTGGTCGTGATCCCGAAGGATCACCTGGTGACGGCGGCCGACGAGGTGTCCATCGAGGAGCTGGCCGACGAGATCGTGCTGCATCCGCTCGACGAGACCCTCGACTGGGAGCAGCGGCCCGGACTGCCCGCGATCGACCGCCCCGCCACGACGGCGGACGCCATCGAGCTGGTGGCGGCCGGGGTGGGACTCCTCGTGGTCCCGCAGTCACTCGCCCGTCTGCACCACCGCAAGGACCTCACCTACCGGACGGTCACGGACGCCCCCAGGTCGCGCGTCGCGCTGTCCTGGCCGCAGGAAGAGACCACCGACATGGTGGAGGACTTCATCGGGATCGTCCGCGGGCGGACGGTGAACAGCTCACGGGGACGCACCCAGGCCGAGGCCCCGGCGCAGTCCAAGGCCAAGCGGCCCGAGGCGGGCGGCGCCCGGCGGAAGACCGCGGCGGGCAAGGCGACGGGCCGGACGGCAGGGAAGCCGGCCGGTAAGGGGGCACGGAGCGGCTCCGGCGGTTCCGGCGCTCCCAAGGGCGGTAGGCGAGGCAAGCCCCGGCGCCGGTCGTAGCCTCGCCGGTCGGCCGGGGCGGTGGTGACCTCCGCCTGCCCGGCGAAAGTCGGTGGCTCGGGCGTGGGCAGGTTGCGATCATGGCTGGGTCCGTCCGTGCCGGGTGAGAGAGCTGATGTGCGATGCCTGTTGTTCCTGCCGATCCGACCGTCGTGCATCCGATGCCCGAGCAGCCGCGGGTGGTGTTACTGAAGCCCCTGGTGACCTCACCGCTGATCGAGGTCGGGGAGTTCTCCTACTACGACGACCCGGACGATCCGACGGCCTTCGAGACCCGCAATGTGCTCTACCACTACGGGCCGGAGAAGCTGGTCATCGGGAAGTTCTGCGCGCTGGGCGAGGGCGTGCGGTTCCTGATGAACGGCGCCAACCACCGTATGGACGGCCCTTCCACGTTCCCGTTCCCCATCATGGGCGGCTCCTGGGCGGAGCACTTCGATCTGATCACCGGCCTTCCTGGCCGCGGGGACACCGTGGTCGGCAACGACGTCTGGTTCGGATACCGCTCCATGGTGATGCCGGGTGTCCGCATCGGCCACGGCGCGGTGATCGCGTCCGGGGCCGTGGTCGTCGATGACGTACCGGACTACGGGATCGTCGGCGGGAACCCGGCCCGGCTGATCCGCCGCCGCCACGACGACGCGGACATCGCCCGGCTGCTGGCGCTGGCCTGGTGGGACTGGCCCCTCGAGCACCTCACCGAGCACCTCCCGACGGTCATGTCCGGCAGTATCGACGCTCTTGAGGCCGTGGCCCCGGGGAAGGAGTAGCGTCACCGACGCGCGGGATCGTGCGCGGGGCGGTGCTCGGTAGCATCAACTACCCACGTACACACGGCACTTGTTCGGCCGGCGGGTCGTGGGTGGCTTCCCGGCCTCGGCGGCTCGGTTACGGGAGGAGCAGGGTGGACTGGGGGACGCTCGTCGCGACGCTGGGCGGGGGTGGCATCGCCATCTCCGGCACCGTGCTCGCCGACCAACTGCGGCATCGGCACGAGAACGACCGGGGCGCCGAGGCGCGGCGGCGGACGGTGTACATCGAGTTCATCAAGGCCGCCGGGGTGTGCCATGCGCGGTTGCGGCAGATCGCCCAGGACCCGGACGCGGAAGCCGATCTCGCGGCGGCCGCCCGTGCGGCCGTGAGCGAGGCCGCGATCCACGAGGTGCGTGAGCGGCTGTTCATCGATGCGACCACCACCGTCGCCAGTGCGGGACAGACGATGTTCGAGCATCTCCGCATCCTCCAGCGGGTGGTCGCGGCGGGCGCCTCCTCGGCCTCACCCGCCTTCCACGACGCCTACCACCCCTACCTGGCGGCGGTGTGGGCGTACCGGGTGGCGGTGCGTGGCGAACTGGAGGGGCTGGCCCTGTCGCCCGCGGCGTTCGGCTGGGACGGCTGGGACGGCAGGGACCGCTGCGCGATATGCGCGGAGGCGGGCGCGGGCGGAGGGTGACCGCCGGGCAGACGAGGCGCAGGCCCGGGCCCCGGGGTGCGGGCCGGACCTGCGGTGGTCAGGCGACGCGCCTCACGGGGTGGGCAGTCCGGGCCCGGTGCAGTGCACATCGGCGCGGGGCACGGTGCCGTCGGTCAGATAGGCCGCGGCCGTCCCGTCCACACAGTCGTTGCCCCGGCTGGCGAACACCCCGTGCGAGTAGTCGTCGTGGAGCGAGACGAGGCGGGAGCCGGGCAGTCGCCGCTGGAGTGCGCGCGCGCCCGCGATCGGGGTGACGGGGTCGTGCTCGGAAGCGATCAGCAGGACCGGTGGCGCGTCCGGGCTGCCGAGCGGCGTACCGTGCGCGGGCCGGTGGTGCCAGTACGCGCACACCGAGGCCTCCATCCCGGTGATCACCGGCTGCGGGTCGAGCCGCCGCATCCGCCGGATGTCGGCGAGGACGCGGGCGGGCGAGGGTGCCGGTCCGTCCGCGCACTTGACCGTGCGGTTGGCGGCCTCGAACGTACGTGACGCGGGGCCGTCGAAGGGCTCGGTGGGGCGGAGCGGGCCGGTGGTGCCGTCGCGCAGATAGGTGCGCAGGCCGTCGGCGAGGCCCGCCCAGCGTTCGGTGCGGCCCAGCGCCCGGTACACGGTGCGGTCGAACTCCGCGGCGCCGAAGCCGTCCACCGGGTGCCCGGCGAGGCCGTCCCTGACCCGCTGGTAGGCGGCGCGGACCGATGCTCCGTCGGCGCCGAGCCCGAAGCGCTCCGGGTGCCGGGCCGCCCAGTCGAAGAACACCTTCCGCTGACGCACCAGCGCCCGGCTCTGGAGCAGGTCGAAGTCGTACCAGTCTTCGGGGCCGACCACGCTGTCGAGCACCATCCGGCCCACCCGCTGCGGGAATTGGGCGGCATAGGCGGCCCCGAGGTAGCTGCCGTAGGAGACGCCGAGATAGCCGATCCGGCGCTCACCGAGCGCCTCGCGCAGGGCGTCCATGTCGCGTGCGGTCTCGGTCGTCGAGAGGTGCGGCAGGGCCTCCTTGACGTGCCGGGCGCAGTCGTCGGCGGTGCGCCGCAGCCCGTCGAGGTACGTGCGCTCGGCCGTCGGCCCGGCCAGCACCGGGTCCTGCCCCGGGCTGTCGAAGAGGCCGCCCATCGGGCCGCAGTCCGCGGGCGCGCTCGCACCGGTGCCGCGCGGGTCAAAGCCGATCACGTCGTACGAACGCCGCACCTGCTCCGGGAGTTTGGCGCGCTTGGTCACCGCGTACGGGAGGCCCGATCCGCCGGGCCCGCCCGGATTGACCAGCAGGACGCCACGCCGCTCGGCGGCCGTTCCGGAGGCGCGGACGCGGGACACCGCGATGTCGAGGTGCGTGCCGTGCGGGTGGCCGCGGTCCAGGGGGACGCGGAGCCGGCCGCACTCGACGCGGGCGGGCGCGGGCGGGTCCGGTACGGAGTCCGGGCAGGCGCCGAAGCGGAGCGCCGGGGGCGGGGGAGCGGCGGGCGCGGGGGAGGCCGGGAGCAGGGCGGCGGTGGCGGTCAGGGCGCAGAGCAGGCCGGTGCGGCGTACGGCAGGAATCACGGGTCTCGCATTCGGGAGTGCGGCGGAGGGGCCACAGGACTTTGTAGTGAAAATGATTATCGTTTACAGTGTGGCCCGGTCAAGCGGACGGCCCCCGCCCACGGGGCGCCGTGCCGTCAACTACCGCCGCAACAAAGCCCGGACAACGCTGCGAAGAAGGGACACCGTGGCTCATCTGCTGATGGTCGAGAGCTGGGTCGGAGCGATGAGCAGGCTGCTCCCGCGTGCGATCCGCGAGGGCGGACACGAGTTCACCTTTCTCACCCGAGACCTGCACCACTACCTGCGCTCCGCGCCCGAGGGCAGCGCCCACCCGCTGCTCGGCGCCCGCAATGTGCTCACCGCCGACACCAACGACCTCGAAACGCTGCTCCCGTACGTCGAGCGGCTGCACCCCGCGCTCGGCTTCGACGGCGTGATCACTTCCTGCGACTACTACCTCCCGGCCGTCGCACGGATCGCCGGCCGGCTCGGGCTGCCCGGCCCGGCGCCCGAAGCGGTCGAGAACGCCTGCCGCAAGGACATGACGCGCCAGGTGCTCGCCGCCGCCGGGCTCCCCGGGCCGCGCTTCGCGGTCTGCGCGGACCGGTCCGAAGCGGCCGCGGCGGCAGCGGAGATCGGGTATCCGCTGGTGCTCAAGCCCGTCGACCTGTGCGCCGGCATGTTCGTACGGCGCGTCGACGACGAAGCGGAGCTGGCCCGCGCCTACCGCGCGCTCGACGCCTTCCCCGTCAACGCCCGCGGCCAGCGCCGGGCGCCCGTGGTCCTCCTCGAAGAGCTGCTCCACGGCCCCGAGGTCAGCGTCGAGACCGTGACGTCCGACGGCCGCACCGAGGTGATCGGGGTGACCGACAAGAGCGTCGGCGGGGCACCGGCCTTCATCGAGACCGGCCACATGTTCCCCGCCGCGCTCCCGGCGGCCGACGCGACGGCGGCGGGGGAGACGGCCCGTCAGGCGATCGAGGCCCTCGGGCTCGACGGCGTCGTGGCCCACACGGAGATCAAGCTGACGCCCGACGGACCACGGCTGATCGAGGTCAACCCCCGCCCGGCGGGCAACCGCATCACCGAACTCATCCGCCATGTCACCGGCGTCGACATCGCCGCCGCCGCGGTGGACCTGGCGCTCGGCCAGCGGCCCGACCTGCGCATACGGGACACCGGGCTGCACAGCGCCGCGATCGGCTTCCTCGTCCCGCAGACCGCGGGCGTACTGGAGGAGATCGAGAGCGCGGACCGCGTACGGAACGCGCCGGGCGTGCTCGAACTCCGGCTCGCCGAGCCGGGCACCGCGGTCAAGGCGGCCGGCAGCAACAACGAGTACCTCGGCCACGTCATGGCCGGCGACGCCGAGGGGCCCGCCGCGCGCCGGAGCGTCGAGGCGCTGCTGTCCGAACTGCGCCCGCGGGTGGTGAACCGATGACCACCCCCACCACCGGCCTCCCGGCACCCGCCGCTTCCTACGACGACCTCGTGGCCCGCGTCCTCGACGGCGAGTTCGGGCCCGACCCACGCACCCAGCGGGTCGCCGTCGCCTTCAGCACCCGGCAGGCCGTACGCCACCAGGGCCGCAGCGGCGGCTACCGCAACGAGGTGCTCAGCCTGCGGCTGGCCGGCGCGGTCGGCTCCTGCGCGGTGGAGCCCGGTGCCCTGCCGGACGCCGCGATCGAGGACTGCGTCGGCGCGGACCTGGCCCGCCTCCTGGCACACGAACTGCGCCCGGTGCGGGTGGCCGCCCTCGACACCTATCTGATGCACGTCCTCCCGCACACACCCGCCCACGGCGCCCGGGCCTGGTCGCTGCCGGCCGGGTCCTCCCTGCGGAAGTCCCAGGCCAGGGCGCGGGCCGTCGCCGGACTCGTCGACGCCGCGCCGGGCGCCCGGGTGCTCGTGGTCGGCGTGGTCAACTCGCTGCTGGAGGCGCTGCGTGCGCGCGGACTGTCGTACGTGCCCTGCGACCTCAAGGGCGGCACGACGGAGTGGGGCGAACCGGTCCGCACCGACGCGCTCGCCGAACTGGCCCACTGCGACGCGGTGCTCGCCTCCGGAATGACGCTGGGCAACGGCAGCTTCGAACCGCTGCGGGAGCACGCCCTGCGCCACGGCAAGCCGCTGGTGATGTTCGCCCAGACGGGCAGCGCGGTGCTGCCGCGGTTCCTCGGGTCCGGAGTGAGCGCGGTGTGCGCGGAGCCGTACCCGTTCTTCTGGCTCGACGGCGGACCCGGCACCGTCCACCGCTACCAGGCACCGGGAGCCGCCCGGTGACCACCGCCGTCCGGCACCCCACCGGCAACCGCGCGCTCCTGGGCCTGCTCGGCCGCACCCCGCTCGCCCGGGTCACCGCCGACCTGCCCTGTCCGCACCCCGGCTTCTGGGCCAAGCTCGAAGGGCTCGGCGCGGGCGGCATGAAGGCACGGGCCGCCGTGTCCATGCTGCTCGGCGCCCGCGAACGCGGCCAACTCCGGCCCGGCGCCCCCGTCGTGGAGTCCACCTCCGGCACCCTCGGCATCGGTCTGGCCTTCGCGGGCCAGGCGCTCGGCCATCCCGTCGTGCTGGTCGGCGACACCGAGCTGGAGCCGTCCATGCGCCGGCTGCTGCGGACCCACGGGGTCCGGCTCGAACTCGTCGACCGGCCGGCGGCCGAGGGCGGCTGGCAGGCGGCCCGGCTCGCCCGGCTGCGGCAGCTGCTCGCCGAACTGCCCGGCGCCTACTGGCCCGACCAGTACAACAACCCCGACAACGTCGCCGGTTACGCCTCCCTCGCCGCCGAGATGGCCGCCGAACTCGACCACCTCGACGTCCTGGTGTGCAGCGTCGGCACCGGCGGGCACAGTGCCGGCGTCATCGGCCCGCTGCGCCGGCACTGGCCGCGCCTGCGGCTGATCGGCGTCGACGCCACCGGCTCGACGATCTTCGGCCAGCCCGCCCGGGCCCGGCTGATGCGGGGCCTCGGCAGCAGCATCCACCCGCGCAATGTCGCCTACGACGCCTTCGACGAGGTGCACTGGGTCGGCCCGGCCGAGTCCGCCGACGCCTGCCGCAGGCTCGCCACCGGCAACTTCGTCAGCGGCGGCTGGAGCACCGGCGCGGTCGCCCTGGTCTCCGCATGGGCCGCCCGGGTCCACCCCGGAGCCGTGGTCGCCACCGTCTTCCCCGACGGGCCGCAGCGCTACCTCAACAGCGTCTACGACGACGACTTCGCCACCGCCCACGGCCTGGACCTGACCACCGCCGCCACCCGCCCGGTCGAGATCCCGCACCCGGCGGCCGCCGAGGCGACCGGATGGACCCGCTGCGGGACGGTCACCGATCCGCTCACGCCCGCGGCCCCGGGGAGCGGACGCCCGCACGCCCCGCCGCCCACCGCCTCGCACCACCCCACCCGCCCCACCACCTGGGAAGAAGCCCCGTGAAGGTCAGCCAGCGCACCGTACGACTCGCCCTCACCGAGCCGCTGCGCATCTCCCGCTCCACGATGGCCGCCCGCGACGCCGTCTGGCTCGCCATCGAGCACCAAGACCTGCGGGGCTACGGAGAAGCCGTCACCAGCAGGTACTACGGCCTGGACACCGCCACCCTCGGCCGGCTGCTGCACGAGGCCGCGCGGGAACTCGCCCGCTGCGCCACCCCGGAGAGCGCCCTCGACGCCCTGCGCGCGGGCGAACTGCCCGCGCCCGGCACGCCGGCGGCGGTGACCGCGGCCGTGGAGTCCGCGCTGCTCGACCTCGTCGGGAAGCGCGCCGCCCTCCCCGTGCACCGGCTGCTCGGCGCCCCGCAGGCGCCGTCCGCCGCCACCGCCCGCACCATCGGCATCACCTCGTGCCGCGCGGCCGCCGAGGAGGCGGCCCGGCTGGCCCGGCTCGGCTTCACCGTCCTCAAGATCAAGGCCGGTGCCCCGGACCCCGAGGACGACCTCGACCGGGTCCTGGCGGTCCGCAACGCCGCCCCGCACGCCCGGCTGCTCCTCGACCCCAACGGCGCCTGGAGCCCCGCCCTGGCCGACACCCTGCTGCCCCGCTACGCCGGTCTCGGCGTCGAGGCGGTCGAGCAGCCGCTCGCCCCCGGCGACCCCGAGGCACTGGCCGCACTCGCCGCACGCTCACCGCTGCCGGTCATCGCCGACGAGGACGCGGCCGGCTTCGAGGACGCCCGGCGGCTGGCCGGGCGGGTGCACGGCATCAACGTCAAACTCGCCAAGTGCGGCGGGGTCACCGCGGCGCTGCGCATCGCCGACCTGCTCGCCGGCACCGGCACCGCGCTGATGCTGGGCTGCCTCACCGCCAGCTCACTCGGCCTCGCCCCGGCCGTCCACCTCGCCGACCGCGCCCGATGGACCGACCTGGACGGCCACCTGCTGCTCGCCCACGACCCCTGGACCGGCATCGGCGGCACCGACGGCACCGTACGGGCCGGCCGGGAACCGGGCCTCGGCGTACGGCCCGCCGACGGCACACCGCCACCGGACGAGGAGACGGCACGGCACGGGACAGCGGGCCAGGAGACGCCGGAGCCGGCCGGGCACGGGGAGGCGGCCCGATGAGAACCTGGCACGAGATGCGCCGCTTCCCCGTCGCCATCCGGCTGCTGCTGATCAACCAGCTCGGCGTCAACACCGGCTTCTACCTGCTCATTCCGTACCTCGCCGTGCACCTCGGGGAGGACCTGGGGATGTCCGCCGCGGTCGTCGGGGTCGTCCTCGGCGTCCGCAACCTGAGCCAGCAGGGCCTGTTCCTCATCGGCGGCTCGGCCGCCGACCGGCTCGGCGCGCGCGGGGTCATCATCGCCGGCTGCGCCCTGCGGACCGTCGGCTTCGGCCTCTTCGCGCTCGGCGACGGCCTGCCCGTCCTCCTCGCCGCGTCCGTGCTCAGCGGGCTGGCCGGGGCGCTGTTCAACCCCGCCGTACGCGCCTACCTCGCGCAGGAGGCGGGCGAGCGCAAGGCCGAGGCGTTCGCCCTGTTCAACGTCTTCGCGACCACCGGCGCCCTGATCGGACCGCTGCTCGGCAGTGCCCTGCTGCTGGTCGACTTCCGGGTCTCCGCGCTCACCGCTGCCGGGATCTTCGCCCTGCTCACCGTCGCCCAGGCCGTCGTGCTGCCCGCCTCCACGGTCGCACCGGCCGCCAACAGCGTCCTCGGCGACTGGCGCGAAGTCCTCGGCAACCGCGTCTTCCTGGCGTTCGCGCTGGCCATGGTCGGCATGTTCACCCTGCAGAACCAGCTGTATCTGCTGCTGCCCGACGGCGTCCGGCGGGCCACCGGCTGGGACGGCGCGGCCGGTCTGGTGTTCCTCATCGGCACCGTCGCCAACCTCACGCTCCAGATGCGGATCACCCGCGCCCTCACGAAGCGCGGGAGCCGGGCACAGTGGATCAGCGCCGGGCTCGGCCTGATGGGCCTCGCCTTCGTCCCGCCGATGGTGGTCGCGGGCCTGGGAGCACCGTCCGGCGGCCCGGGGGACGCCGCACTGCGCGCACTGCCCGTACTGGCCGGGGCGCTGCTGCTCTACCTCGGCGTCATGGTCGCCCAGCCGTTCGTGATGGAGCTGATCCCCGCCTTCGGACGCGCCGAACTCACCGGCACCTACTTCGGACTGTTCTACGTGGTCTCCGGGATCGCCGCGGCGGCCGGCAACACCGTCGTCGGCTGGGCCATGGACACCGGTGAGCACACCCGTACGCAGTGGCTGCCCTGGGCGTGCTGCCTGGCCTTCGGCATCGTCTCCGCGGCCGGCGTCGCCTGGCTGCACCGGCTGCGCGTCCTGCCGGGGCACCCCACCGCCGCGCCCACGGCCACCGCCGCACCCACGACAGCGCAGAAGGCCTGACACCCATGGAAACGCAGATGACCAGCGCAAACCTGCTCACCGACAACCCGGAGCTCTACGAGGCCCGCTTCCCCGACACCGCACGCCTCGCCGGTCGCTGGGCCGAGGACTGCCTGCGCCAACACCGCGCGGGACCCCGCGTCCTGGACCTCGGCTGCGGCACCGGACGCGACGCCGCCTACCTGCACGGGGCGGGCCGCGGCGTCGTCGGCGCCGACCTCTCCGCCGCGATGCTGGCCCACGCCCGCACCCGGCACCCCGGACCGGACTACGTACAGGCCGACCTGCGCGACTTCGACCTCCGCCAAGGCCCCTTCGACGCCGTCCTCTGCCTGGACAGTGCCCTGCTCTACTGCCACACCAACGCCGAACTCGACGGCTTCCTCGCCTCCTGCCGGCGAAGCCTCACCCCCGGCGGGCTGCTCGTGGCCGAGATGCGCAACGGCGCCTTCTTCCTCGGCCGTACGGAACTGCTCGACGCCCCCGCCGTCCACGACATCACCTGGCAGGGCACCGTCCACACCTCCACCACCACGCTGACCGTCGACCGCGCCGCCCAACTCCTGCGCCGCACCCGCGTCTGGACCAGCGACGACGGCTCCCCGCCACACGAGCAGCGCTCCGCATGGCGGCTGCTCTTCCCCCAGGAACTGCGCCACCTTCTTGCCACGCACGGCTTCGAGGTCCTCGCACTGCACGACGGGCCCGGGCCGCGCACCGACCCGCCCTGGCACGAGGGCGCCACGCCCGGACAGTCCGCCGACGGGGACCGGCTCCACCTCGTCGCCCGCCTCACCCGGCACGGCTGAACGCCGCCCGGCCTCTCCTCCTCCCTCCGCGCACACCAAGGAACCCGCCATGTACGAAGGCCCCGCCCACGACCTCCGCTTCCCCGGCCTGCGCCGCCGCGGCTTCCTCGCCGCGGCCGGCGCGGCGGCCGGCCTCGGCGCGCTCTCCCTCACCGGCTGCACGGGCCAGACCCCGGACGCCGCCGACGGCGGTGGCAAGCCCCGCCGCGGCGGCAGACTGCGGGCCGCCTTCGCCGGCGGCGGCGCGAGCGAGACCCTCGACCCGCACCTCGCCAACCTCTTCGCCGACGCCGCCCGCGCCAAGGCCCTCTTCGACAAGCTCGCCGACTTCGGCGCCGACCTCGCCGCCGAGCCGCGGCTGGCCGCGTCCTGGGAGCCGAACGCCGCCCTGGACCGCTGGACGGTGAAGCTGCGCAAGGCGACCTTCCACAACGGGAAGCCGGTCACCGCCCGCGATGTCCTCTACAGCTTCCGCCGCATCGCCGACCCCGGGAAGACGTTCCGCGCCAAGGCCTCACTGGAGCCCCTCGACCTCAAGGCGAGCCGGGCCGTCGACGACCGCACCATCACGTTCGCCCTGAAGCGCCCCACCGCCGAATTCCCCAACATCCTGGCCGCGTTCGGCGCCTACATCGTCCCCGACGGCGCGACGGACTTCGACACCGAGCCGGTCGGCAGCGGCCCGTTCCGCTTCGTCTCCTTCACCCCCGGACGCTCCGCCGTCTTCCGGCGCAACGACGACTACTGGGACGGCGCGCCCCACCTGGAGCAGCTGGAACTCCTGGTCGCCAACGAGGAGTCCGCACGCCTCAACTCCCTGCTGGGCGGCCAGGTCGAGTACGCCCACGAGCTGAGCCCGACGACCGCCCGCGCACACCAGGGCAAGGGACAGATCGAGATCATCCGGCTGCGCAACAGCGCCATGCAGGCGTTCGCGATGAAGACCGACCGGCCGCCCTTCGACGACAAGCGGGTGCGCGAGGCGTTCTTCCTCCTCACCGACCGCAAGGAACTGGTCGACGGCGCGCTCTCCGGCGCCGGCGAGGTCGGCAACGACCTCTTCGGCAAGGGGTACGAGTACTACGCGGACGGCCTGCCGCAGCGCGAACAGGACCTGGACCGGGCCCGCCACCTGCTGAAGAAGGCCGGCGCCGACGGACTGCGGGTCACCCTGGACACCTCGGCCGTCGCCGCCGGATTCACCGAGTCCGCCGCCATCTTCCGGGACCAGGCCGCCAAGGCCGGCGTGCGGGTGAAGGTGGCGATGGGCAGCAAGGACAGCTACTGGCAGGACACCCTCGACTCCGGAACGCTGTGCTGCTACCGCTCCGGCGCGATGCCCATCGAGTCGCACTTCTCCCAGCGCCTGCTGTCCGGCTCCACCACCAACGCCACCAAGTGGCAGCACAAGGACTTCGACGCGCTCTACCAGCAGGCCCAGTCCACCAAGGACAAGAAGGACCGGGCCGCCGTGTACGCGCGCATGCAGCGCCGGCTGCACGCCGAGGGCGGCTTCCTGGTCTGGGGCTTCGCCGACTGGATTCTGGGCACCGCCCGCACGGTCCGCGGCGTGGCGCACCGGGCCCCCGCCAACACGCTCGACTGGGCCCGCTTCGACAAGGTGTGGCTCGCGTGAACGCGCTGCGGTCATGGGCGGCCCGGCGGCTGCTGCTCGGCGCCGCACAGACCCTCGCCGTCGTGCTGCTCGTCTTCGCCCTCACCGAGGCGCTGCCCGGCGACGCCGCGGTGGCGCTCGCCGGCGACCAGCCCGATCCCGCGCGGATCGCGGCCATTCGCGAGACCCTGCACCTGGACCGGCCCGCCCACGAACGCCTCGCGGCATGGGCGGCCGGGCTGCTGCACGGCGACCTCGGCACCTCGCTCACCTCCGGCCGCCCGGTCAGCTCCTACCTCGCCGACGGCTTCGGCCCGACCCTGCTGCTCGCCGCGCTCACCCTGCTCCTGCTGGTGCCGCTGGCCGGCGGCCTCGGTGTGCTGGCCGCCCGCCACGAAGGACGGCTCGCCGACCGCCTCATCAGCTCGGTGACCCTGGGGGTGTACGCGGTACCGGAGTTCGCCTTCGGGGTGCTGCTGGTGACGGTCTTCGCCCTGCGCCTGGGCTGGCTGCCGCCGACCGCCGTCGGCTACGGCGACGACCTGCTCGCCCACCCCGCGGCGCTGGTGCTGCCCGTACTGGTGCTGCTGTCCCGGCCGGTGTGCTCGCTGGCGCGGCTGGTCCGCGCGGGGATGATCGACGCGCTGGCCTCGCCGTACGTCGCGCAGGCCCGCCGCTACGGCATCCCCGGCGCGCGCCTCCGCTATGCGCACGCCCTCCCCAACGCCCTCGCGCCCGCCGCCCAGCAGCTCGCCCGCACGGTCGACTGGCTGCTGTGCGGTGTCATCGTCGTGGAGGCCCTCTTCGTGATCCCCGGACTCGGCACGGTCCTGATGAACGCCGTGGCCGAACGCGACGTCCCCGTCATCCAGGGCCTGGCGGTCGTCTTCGGCTGCACCGCCGTCCTCCTCAACCTCGCCGCGGACCTGGCCACACACCGGCTGGTGCCCCGAACGGCGGTGGCGGCATGAGCCCCCGTACGGCGCCCGGACCGGGCCGCTTCCCCCTCGCCCTGCTGATCATCACCGTCCCGCTGCTCCTCGCCCTGCTGGGGCCGCTGTTCGCCGGGGAGCCCGGCCCACGGGCCGCCTCCTTCACCCTCGGAGGCGGGCACTGGGCCGGCACCGACTTCGTCGGCCGGGACGTCTGGCGGCAGGTGCTGCTCGGCGGCCGCCCGGTGGTCCTGACCGCCCTCGCGGCGACGGCGCTGGCCTACGCGGCGGCGATCCCGCTCGGCCTCATCGGCGCACTGACCCACCGCGGATGGCTGGAGGAACTGGTGATGCGGCCGCTGGACGTGCTGCTCGCCGTGCCGTCGCTGCTGTTCATCCTGCTGGTGGCGGCCGTCCTGACGCCCGGCGCCGGCGGCCTCGCTCTGCTGGTCGCACTGGTCAACATCCCGGACGCGGTCCGCGCGGTCCGGGCCGCCACCGCCGAAGCGGCCGCCCGTCCCGCGGTCGAGGCCCTGCGGATGCAGGGGGAGACCTGGTGGCGGACCGCCGTCGGCTACGTGGGCCGCTCGGCGCTGCGCACCCTCGCCGCCGACGCCGGGGTCCGGCTGACGGGTGTGCTGTACCTGGTCGCCACGGCCGCCTTCCTCGGCGTCGGCGCCGAACCGGACGCCGCCGACTGGGCGGTGATGGTCGACCGCAACCGCACCGGCATGTTCGTCCAGCCCTGGGCCGTCCTGCTGCCCGCCGTACTGATCATGGCGTTGACCATGGGCACCAACCTGCTCTTCGACGCCGCCCTCACCCGGCGCGACCGCACACCGAAAAGGAACCATCGCGACGTCCGGCCCGCCCCGGACCCTGCCTCACCGACCGGCCGCACCCCCGTCCCACCCGCCACCGACCGCACGCCCCCCACCCCCGGACGAGACGAGAAGAGCAACCCGTGCATCTGACCGAGGCCGCCGAAATCCGGGACCTCCGCGTCGACATCGACGGCCGGGCCCTCGTCGACGGAGTGAGCCTGCGGGTGCCACCCGGCCGGATCACCGCCCTGATCGGCGCCTCCGGCAGCGGCAAGACCACCACCGGACTCGCCCTGCTGAACGAGTATCCGCCCGGCGCCACGGTCACCGGCGAGGTCCGCGTCCCCGACACCCTCGTCGGCTACGTACCCCAGCACCCCGCCACCGTCCTCAACCCCGCCCGGCCGGTCGCCGCCCTCCTCCAGGACATCGCCCGCACCCAGGTACGCCATCTGCCCCGCCGCGCCCGCCGCCCCGCGATCCGGCACCGCATCCTGCGCGCCCTCGCCCAGGCCCAGATCCCCGACGGCGAGACCCTGCTGCACCGCTACCCGCACCAGCTCTCCGGCGGCCAGCAGCAACGCGTCGTCCTCGCCCAGGCCCTGCTGACCGGCGCCCGCACCGTCGTCGCGGACGAACCCACCACCGGTCAGGACGCCCTGACGAAGCAGCAGATCGCCGGTCACCTGGCCGCCGTGGCACAGGAGGGCATCGCCGTACTGCTCCTGAGCCACGACCTGGAGGTCGTCCGGGCCCTGGCCCACGAGGTCCATGTCATGCGCGCCGGCCGCCTCGTGGAATCCGGCCCCCCGGACCAGCTCTGGACCCGCCCCCAGCACTCCTGGACCCGGGCCCTGCTCACGCCGGCTGCCGCCGCTCCTGCCGATCCGTCGGACGCCCGGGCCCGGCTTGCCGCGAGCACGGAATCCGTGACGGAGGGGGACGGGGACGGGGCTGCTGGGAGGGGAGTGACGGACGAAGCGGACGCCGCGGGCCGGGCCGCTAGGACCGCCGAGGCCGAGGAGCCCGAGGAGTCCGACGAGCCCGAGGAGACCGCCCCCGGACCGGCCGCCGTCTCCGGAGCGGCCCACATCCCCGGCCCTGCTCCCGCTCCCGTCCCCACCCCCACCACCCCCCTTCTCCAGATCCGCACCCTCACCGCCCGCCACGGCAGGTCCACCGTCCTGCACATCCCCGAACTCTCGCTCCCGCCCGGCTGTTCGGCCGTCGTGGGCCGCTCCGGCAGCGGCAAGACCACCCTCGCCCGCTGTCTCGCCGGTCTCCACCGGAGTCACGACGGCGAGATCCTGCTGGACGGGGTCGCCCTGCCACGCAGCCTCCGCGACCGCACCCGTGCGCAACTGGCCGCGGTCCAGTACGTCTTCCAGGACGCCCGCGCCGCCTTCGACGAACACCGCCCGGTCCTCGACCAGGTGATGCGCAGCGCCGTCCGGCTACGCGCCGTCCCGCCGCCCAAGGCCCTGGCCGAGGCCGAGCACACCCTCAGCACCCTCGGACTGCCCGCCGACCTCGTACGCCGCCGGCCCACGGAACTCTCCGGCGGTGAACTCCAGCGCGCCGCCCTGGCCCGCGCCCTGCTGGCCCGCCCCCGGGTCCTGATCTGCGACGAGATCACCTCCGGCCAGGACGCCGTCACCCGCCGCGCCCTCCGCACACTCCTCGCCGGCCTCGTACGGACCCACCCCGACCTGTCCCTGGTCCTCATCACCCATGACCACGACACCGCGACCCTTGCCACCCGCATCGCCGTCCTCGACAACGGCCACCTCATGGAACAAGGCCCCACCGGCCACCTGCTCTCCGCCCCTCAACACTCCCTCACCGCCGCCCTGTTGCAGCAGACGCCACACGTCGGGGCCGCCTCCCTCCCCTGACTGCCCACGGGCTGTCGGACACCAACCCCCCGCACGACCTCAGGAGCGGTGGCCGGCCGGCCCGTCCACCAGCCGCAGCGGCAGCGACTTCAGACCGTTGATGAAGTTCGACACGAGCCGCTGCGGCGGACCGGCGACGGCCAGGGCGGGAAGCAGCCGGCAGGTCTCCTCGTACAGCACCCGCAACTGCAGCCGGGCGAGATGCGCGCCCAGGCAGACGTGCGGACCGTCACCGAACGAGACATGGGGGTTCACGGACCGGGCGAGGTCCAGCCGGTGCGGGGCGGCGAAGACCCGCTCGTCGTAGTTCGCCGAACCGTGGAAGACCACCACCTTGTCGCCCGCGCGCACGCGACGCCCGGCCACCTCGGTGTCATGGGCAGCGGTACGGCGGAAGCTGAGCACCGGCGGATGCCAGCGCAGCAGCTCCTCCACCGCCGTCGCCGTCCCCACGGCGCCCGTGCGCAGCCGGCGGTACGCGTCCGGATGCCGGGCCAGTGCCAGCAGTCCGCCGGGCGCCGCGCTGCGGACGGTGTCGTTGCCCGCGATGGTCAGCAGGAAGAAGAACATCTCCAGCTCGGCCGTGGCCAGTTCGGGGTCCGCGGCGAGCACCGTCATCACGTCGTCGCCCGGATGCCGCCGCTTGTGGGCGGCCAGCTCCCGCGCGAAGCCGAACATGTCCTGCAGCATCGCCGGCGAGCGCGGGTTGGCGGGCCGCCCGTCCGGGCCGGACACGGGCGGGCCCGACTCGTCCGGGTCCTGGTAGCCGATGACACGACGGGTCCACTCCAGGAGCAGCCCGCGCTCGGCGGGCGGCACACCGAGCAGATCGGCGAGGTTGAGCAGCGCGAAGTCGTCGGTGACCGCCGTGACGAGATCACACACCCCGTTCCCCGCGCGCGCCGCGTCGACCGCCGCCGTCAGCAGGGCACGCGCCCGCTCGCGTACCACCGCACCGAAACGGCCGACCTGACGAGGGGTGAAGGCCCGGCTGACCGAACGGCGCAGCCGCCCGTGGTCCGGCGGGTCCTGGTTGAGCATCATGCGCCGGATGAACGGCAGATCGGCGGGGGCGGGATCACGGATCTGGGTGGCGCCCAGGTGCGAGGAGAAGGTGCGGGCGTCCTTCAGGACCCGTACGACGTCCTCGTGCCGGGTGACCGCCCAGAAGCCCGGCCCGGCGGGCCAGCCCAGCACCTCGTGTTCCTCCTGCCACGCCACCGGGTGCCGGTCACGCAGGAGCCGGTACGCCGCGTGCGGCAGCCCGTCGGCGTAGCCCCGCGGATCGAAGACATCCGGTCCCTCCCGCTCCGGGGCACCGGCCGCGGTCACGGTCATCCGGCCGTCGCGCCGTCCTCGTCGGCGCGCAGGAAGTCCTCCACGGCCCGGATCAGTTCCAGCGGCGTCTCGTCCATGGCGTAGTGCCCCGCCGAGGGCAGCTCGACCAGCTCACCGCGGGTGTACCACCGCATCCAGGTCTGCCGCGTCAGCTCGGCGGTCAGCGCGGGGTCCAGCGTGCCGGTCACCGCCAGCGCCGGCACCCGCGAGCCCTCCACCTCGGTCGCGAAGCCCTCCCTCGACCAGGAGTCCAGCCAGGACCGGAACGCCTTCGGGTCGCTGCACTCCAGCGACCGCCGCACCATCCGGTCCAGCCAGGCGGCCGGGCGCCGCCCGCCGGTGGTGAGGTCGATGATGGCCCGCCGGTTCTCCGGGGTGCGGTCCGCGGAGGAGAACAGCTCCCACTCCTGCGGCGGCAGCGGCAGCCCGGAGGCGGGAACCGGCGAGATCCCGACCATCCGGCGCACCCGCCGCGGCGCCGCCGCCAGCACCCGCTGCACCACGCTCGCCCCCATCGAATGCCCGACCACCGAGAACCGTTCCCAGCCCAGCCGATTGGCGAGCGCCAGCACATCCGCCGCCCCCTCACCCGTGGTGTACGCGCCGTCCGCCCCCTTCGCCGCCCCGTACCCCCGGAGATCGACCAGCGCGTACTGAAACGCCCCCTGATCGAGATCCGCCCGGACCGGGTCGAAGGCCGACCGGTCGGCGAACCACCCGTGCACGAGGACGACCTTGTGCGATCCCGTCCCGTGCACCTCATGAGGCAGTACGAAGGAAGCCACGCTCACTCCAACCGTCTAACGAAACCCACCGACGCCAACGGCCACCGGCCGCGTGCGACCACCCTGACCGCAACCTCCCCACCCTGCAAGGGCGCCACGGGGGTGGGGATTCAGGGGGAGCCCGTCGCGCCCGCCGCGCCGGCGACGCGCGCTCTCATGTCCGCGGGCGTGGCGTGTTCCTCACTTTGACCCGCTCTCAGGAACCGCCCCCACCGCGCCTATGTATCGGATGATCGACCGGGTATGCCACCGGCGCATTCGGAGTGCGGCGGCGTGCGCCCGGCCGGAGGGAGGAATCTGGTCGGTAAACCTCGGCTTCGCATGTCGCGTTTTCCCGTACGGCTCGTTGTCGCTCACGTGATTCCCTGTAGCAGCCCGGCCCCGGGCATCAACAGCGCCAAGAGACCGCAGAGCGTCAGCTGGGCGGGGCGTATCGCCCTGATCGAGCCCGCCCCCAGATGGGCCCGCTACGCCCGCTATCTCGCGCCGCACTGGAAGGGCATGGCGCGCCTCGACAGTGCCAACGGGATCGGCGCCCTCCCGGCCGCGCTCCTTCTGGTGCTCGCGGCGGCCGTGGTCTTCGGCGGTGGCGGAGCGGGGGCGGCTCTGGCGGTGCGGGCCCTCTGCGGGGAGCCCCATCTGCTGGGATTCTGGCTGGCCTTCGACGCCGCGACCGCCTTCGTCCTGGCCGGCTCCTATTGGGTGGTCAGCCGGTACGGCCTGCGGTTCTACGACACCGAACCCGCGGACAACGAGATCTGGCGCCTGGTGACCGTCGCCAACACGGCCTGGCGTGCCCTGCCCCGCTCGCACCGCCGTATGCACCAGCCCCGGCTGCGTGCCGCCAACACCGCGGCACGGCTGCTGCTCACCGACCACACCGACCCCCGCACCCGGCAGGCGCTGACGGCCCACACCGAACTGCTGCGCCAGCTGTCCGTGACCGTGCTGCCGGAGACCCCGCCGCACGACCAGGCGGAGGAAGCCCTCACCGCCGCCCTCGCGCATCTGACGGACGAATGCCAGGGCCTCCGGGAAGCGGCCGCCCCCACGCCACCCACCCCGCTTCCGTCGCTCACCGCCGCCCCGGCGTGACGGCCCCGAGGACAGCGGCACTCCGTCCCTCGGGCGGGCGCAGGCCCGGGGGCGGAGCCGTGTCAGGGACACGTACGGCACCGGCCCGTGCTCACTCGCCGTGCCCGTCCCGGGGGAGTGTCTGAAGGCCGCGCTCCAGGAAGTGGCGTTCGGCCGCGTTGTCGGTCCGGGCGAGGGCCTTCTCGTACGCCTGGGCCGCTTCGCCGTTGCGGTGGAGGCGGCGGAGCAGATCGGCGCGGACGGCGTGGAAGAGGTGGTACCGGTCGAGGGGGAGGCCGTCGACGAGGGCGAGCGCCGCCTCCGGGCCCTCGACCTCGGCCACCGCCACCGCACGGTTCAGCGCCACGACGGGGCTCGGGTCGAGGGCGAACAACTGGTCGTACAGCTGAAGGATCTGCCGCCAGTCGGTGGCCGCCGCGGACGGCGCGTCGCTGTGGACGGCGTTGATGGCCGCCTGGATCTGATATGGGCCGGGCGCGTCGCGTCGCAGGCACCGCCGGACGAGCGCCTGGCCCTCGGCGACGAGGGCGTGGTCCCAGTGGCTGCGGTCCTGGTCGGCCAGCAGCACGAGTTCGCCGTCCGGGCCGGTACGGGCGGCCCGCCGCGAGGCGGTGAGCAGCATGAGGGCGAGCAGCCCCATCGCCTCGGGCTCGTCCGGCAGCAGCTCGGTGAGCAGCCGTCCGAGCCGGATCGCCTCCCGGCAGAGGTCCTCGCGGACCAGTGACTCACCCGAACTGGCCGTGTAGCCCTCGTTGAAGACGAGGTAGACCACGGCCAATACGGCACGCAGGCGGTCGGGGAGATCGGCGTCGGTCGGGAGGCGGTAGGGAATCCGCGCATCGCGGATCTTGCCCTTCGCCCGGACGAGGCGTTGCGCCATGGTCGGCTCGGAGACCAGGAAGGCGCGGGCGATCTCGGCGGTGGTGAGTCCGCCGAGGAGCCGGAGCGTCAGCGCGACCCGGGCGGCGGGGGCGAGCGCGGGGTGGCAGCAGGTGAAGATCAGACGTAGCCGGTCGTCGCGCACGGGTCCCTCCTCGGCCGGTTCGGCGCCGGCGTGCAGCAGCGCGGCCTGCGCGTGCCGGTCGTCGCGGGACGCCTCCCGGCGCAGCCGGTCGATCGCACGGTTGCGGGCGGTGGTGATGATCCATCCCGCCGGGCTCGGGGGCAGCCCGGCGGACGGCCAGCGCTCGGCCGCCGTGGTGAAGGCCTCCTGGACCGCCTCCTCTGCGACGTCGAGGTCACCGAAGACGCGGACCAGGACGGCGACCGCACGCCCGTACTCCTCGCGGAACACGCGCCCGACCTCGGCCGCGGCCGCCCCCGGCACACCGGACGTCACCCGCAGGACCCGTGCTGCAGCGGCCTCACCTCGATGGGGAGCGTGGTGGCGCGGGCGAGCTTGCGGCCCCATTCGAGCGCGGCATCGAGGTCGGGGGCCTGGATGACGGTGAACCCGCCGACGTGCTCCTTGCCCTCGAGGTACGGACCGTCGGTCATGAGCGTCTCGTCGTCCTTCTGCCGCACCACGGTCGCCGTGCCCGGCGGGTGCAGACCCCCGGCGAACACCCAGGCGCCGGCCGCCCTGAGCTCGGTGTTCACGGCCTCGACGTCCCGCATGATCGGCTCCAGGAACTCCGGCGACGGCGGGGGCCCGTCCGGCTGGTAGATGCTGAGCAGGTAGTGCGTCATGGTGGGCCTCCTCGGCCGTTCGTCGCGCCGGCGCGGGCCGGCCTCTCACCCTCTATACGAAGGGCCCCGCCCCGGATCGACACCGTGACACGACCGCCCGCGGATTTCTTCGCCGATTCCCGTGGCGGGCCGCGGAAAGGTCTCCGGGTGGCTACGCCGGCGGCCTGCTCCATTGGGGGAATGCACGGCCGCACACGTTCGAAGACGGCGCCGCGGTGATACCACCTCTGGGTATACGCAGCGGGTCAGCACCGGCCTCGCGCGCGGCAGTCGTCCCCCTTCCGGCGCTGGCCACGGGAGGGGCGGGAGGCGGTGGCGGCCAAGTGCGGAACCGACCCGGCGGGGAACGCGAGCGGTCCCCCGGCACCCACGGGAACGGGCCCCGGCGGCCCCGGGGCACGGCAGGGCGTACCGCCCGCGGGGTGCGTGCCCCGGGCCTGCGGCGGGCGAGGGGGCGTGCACCGGACCGTGACCTGGGGGAGGGCATCGCGGTCTCGCCGACCCTGCGAGTGGCCGCGGGATACGCCTGGCGCCTGATCATCGTCGGAGCGGCCGCCTACGGGATCTTCGCGGCCCTGGGCCGCTTCCACCTGGTGACGCTGGCGGTCTTCCTGGCCCTGGTGCTGACGGCCCTCCTGGAGCCCGAGGTCAGTCTGCTGAGCCGCTGGATGCCACGGTCGGCGGCGGTCGTGGTCGGCCTGCTGGTGGGCATCCTGCTCCTCTTCACCGTCCTGAGCCTGATCGGGGCGACCGTCGCCGGTGAGTGGGACGGGCTGCGCCGGGAGTTCGTCGGCGGCGTGGAGAGAATCGAGCACTGGCTCGAAGGGCCGCCGGTCCATCTGCGTCCGGGGACGCTCTCCGACGTGCAGTCCCGGCTGTCGCGCTTTGTGACCAGCCATCGCGCCACCCTGATCAGCACCGCCCTGAGCGGCTTCGGCCAGCTGGTGGCCGCCGTGACGGTGGGGGTGCTGGCGCTGTTCTGCTCGATCTTCTTTCTGCACTCGGGCGACCGGATGTGGACCTGGTTCGGCGGCCAGCTGCCGGCCCGCGGACGGCATCCCGTGCAGGCCGCCGGCGCCGCCGCGTGGATCACCTTCACCGGCTACACCCGCGGCATCGTGGTGGTGGCCGCCATCAACGCCGTTCTCGTGGGAGTGGGCCTCTTCGTCCTGGGGATTCCGCTCGCCCTCCCCCTGGCCGTACTGGAGTTCTTCGCCGCCTTCATCCCGCTGGTGGGCTCGCCGGTGGCCCTGGCCGTGGCCGCCGTGGTGGCGCTGGCCGCGAAGGGGCCGGTGGTGGCCGCCGGCGTCGTCGTGCTGATCGTCCTCATCGGCCAGCTGGAAGGCCATGTGCTGCACCCCCTCGTGATGAGCAAAGCGGTCCAGCTGCATCCGGTGGTGGTCGCCCTCACGGTCATCTGCGGCAGCATCACCGCGGGCGTACTCGGCGCCGTCGTCGCCGTCCCCATGGTCTCGGTGGCCTGGTCCGTCTACGGCGTACTGCGCGTGCCGCCCGAGCCTGTCGGTCCGGTCGGTCCGGGGGGCTGAGGGGGCTGTCGGCCGGTGTGGCGCGGGCCGGCCCTCGCGCCACAACCGCTGCTCTCCGTCCCGTCCGGGCGCCGTGAGACCCCCGTCATCCCCAGCCGACGGCGCCCTCGGTCCATGCCCGGCTGAGGATCTCTTCGACTGTCTCGTCCACCGTCTGCCGCGAGGTGTCCAGCCACAGACCGATGTCCCGGGGCGTGTCGGCCCGCATCAGCTCGTCCAGGTCCCCTACGGACCAGTCGGGCCCGTACGCCGTCTTGGGGCGGGAGGCCTCGCGGGCCTCGACCGCCGCCGGATCGGGGAGCAGCACGACGACCGCGAGCGGCCTGGTCTTGATGAGCCCGGTCATCTCGGCGAGGTACCGGCCGATGAGGATGTCCTGCGCGATGACGGTGAAGCCGGCCTGTGCGTACGCGTCGGCACAGTGCGCCGTCAGCCGGTAACGCAGTTCGAGCTGGGCGACGGCGGGCTCCGCCGCGTCAGCCGTCATGGCGATCTGGCCCCGGACGATGTTGCGGCGGAAGGTGTCACCGCGCAGGTGGACGGATCGGGGCAGGCGCTCGGCGAGGGCCTGGGCCACCGTGGACTTGCCGGCCGCCTGGATACCGGTGATCACCACGACGCCACCGTCGTTCCACGGCCCCTGTGGTGTCACTCGTCCGGGAGCGTTTGCGGTCATGGTGCGGAATCTGCCTCTCTGCTGAGGGCGGGCGTCGAACGGCTGACAACGCCGCGCGCCGCGAAATGCATGTCCTTCCCGCGCTTGCTGGGCGACCATATCGCCCACCCAGGACGACGCCGCAAAACATTTCCCCACCGGGTCGCGGTACGCGAGTAATTCCGGCCACGTAGTTGTCTCCCTTTCAGGCGACGGATGGCTGGTCAGCCGTCGCGATCGACCACGCCCAACGCCTGGCTGTTGGCCGGAATGTGCAAGTCGGTGAAAGTGCGGGGACCTTCCGGAGTGGGCTGCGGAGGTGGATATTCCGTGGGTGTTCCTTTCTCTTGAGGTTTTGTGACGGGCATAGAGGGGTCCTGGTCAAGCGCTCAGATTCCGGATTCTGTTCCTGAATTTCCGCACAAGGGCCCGCGGTCTCGTGAGGAATTCCCCGACGGCCGTCCCGCGGCCGCCCGTGCTCGCCCGGTCGGCCGCACGGATTGTTGGCCTCGGGCCGATCCGGGTACCTGCCCTGGGGCCGGTCCTCCGCACCATTCCGGCCCGTGGACTCACACGCCCGCACCCCGCGACCCCGATTCCCAGGGAGCCCCCGTGAAGTTCGGTGTATCGACCTTCGTCACCGACCAGGGCATCACGCCCGCCGCGCTCGGGCGTGCCGTCGAGGAGCGCGGCTTCGACTCCCTGCTCATCGCCGAGCACACCCACATCCCGGTGGACCGCCGCTCCCCCTATCCAGGCGGCGGGGAACTGCCGGAGGTCTACTACCGGACCCTCGACCCGTTCGTCGCACTCGGCGCGGCCGCCGCGGTGACCGAGCGGATTCTGCTGGGCACCGGTATCGCGCTGGTGGCGCAGCGGGACCCGATCATCACGGCCAAGGAGGTGGCCTCACTGGACCTGGTCTCCGGCGGGCGGGCCGTCTTCGGGATCGGCGTCGGCTGGAACCGGGAGGAGATGGCGAACCACGGCACCGACCCACGTACCCGGGGACGGCTCGTGGACGAGCGGCTGCGGGCGATGTGCGAGCTGTGGACGCGGGACAAGGCCGAGTTCCACGGGGAGTTCGTCGATTTCGACCCGGTCTACTCCTGGCCGAAACCGGTCCAGCGTCCGCATCCGCCGATTTACGTGGGCGGTGGCGAGGCGGCCTTCGACCGGGTGGCCGCCCTGGGCGACGCCTGGCTCGCCAACAGCCTGCCGCCGCAGGAGCTGGGGCCGAAGATCGACCGGCTGCGCGGCGTCGCGGGCCGCAGCGTGCCGGTGACGGTCTACGCGGTGAAGGACGAGCCCGCGACCGTCGAGCAGTACACCCAGCTCGGCGTGGAGCGCCTGCTGTTCTATCTTCCGACGCTGCCGGAGCCCGAGACCCGCGCGTACCTGGACCGGCTGTCCGGCGTCGCGGAACGTTTCCGGTGAGCCGCCGGACGCCGCAGTGCCGAGGATGACCGGGGGCGAGGCCCGGGAGCGCTTCACCCGGGCCCGGATCGCCCGCCTCGCGACCATCGACGACGCCGGCCGCCCGCACCTGGTGCCCGCCGTCTTCGCGCTGACCGGTGACACGGTGGTCTTCGCGGTGGACCACAAACCGAAGCGCTCGGCCCGCCTCACGCGGCTGGCCAACATCCGCGCCAACCCCCGGGTCTGTCTCCTCGTCGACGGTTATGACGAGGACTGGGACCGCCTGTGGTGGGCGCGCGCCGACGGCACGGCCTCCGTGCTGCCACCGGCCGAGCGGTCATCGGCCTCCGCGCGCTTTGTGGATCTGCTGACGCGCAAGTACCCACGGCAGTACGCCGGCCGTGCACCGGATGGCCCGGTGGTGGAGATCCAGGTGACCCGCTGGTCCGGCTGGCAGGCCGGCTGACGGGTCAGGGGCTGTCCGGTGGTCGGGGGAGGTCCCGCGCCGACCAACCGGACACGCCTCGGTGTCTGACCAGGTCAGGCGCCGATCACACCGGACTTCGCGATGACGATGTCGGCCTTGGTGGCGCCGCTGCGCGAGCCGAGGGACTCGATCTTCTTGACGAGCTCCATGCCCTCGACGACCTCGCCGAAGACGACGTGCTTGTTGTCGAGCCAGTCGGTGACGATGGTGGTGATGAAGAACTGCGAGCCGTTGGTGTTCGGGCCGGCGTTGGCCATGGAGAGCTGGCCCGGCTTGGTGTGCTTGAGCGTGAAGTTCTCGTCCGCGAACTTCTCGCCGTAGATGCTCTTGCCGCCGGTGCCGTTGCCGGCGGTGAAGTCGCCACCCTGGAGCATGAAGTCGGGGATGACACGGTGGAAGCCGGAGCCCTCGTAGCCGAAGCCGTGCTGGCCGGTGGCGAGCTCGCGGAAGTTCTGCGCGGTCTTGGGGACCACGTCGTCGAAGAGCGTGAAGACGATCCGGCCGGCCGGGTCGCCGTTGATGGTGATGTCGAAGTACACGTCGTTACTCATGCCGGTAATCCTCACATCCCCCGTGATCGGGTCGGCACGCGGCCCCGGCTTGCAGGTCACGGAGGGGAGCGAGCGCTGTGGCCGGGGCCCGAGCAGCCGCTCACGCCCGGCCGCGGTACGAGTCCGGTCGGGCGCGGCAACCGGCCGCCCGGCCCCCGTCGCCGCCGCGTTCGGCAGCGCTCCGGCAGGCGCACCAGGGCAGGAGGAACTGGGTGACCGGACCGACCGCGAGCGCGTACAGCACGGTGCCCGGTCCCACACTTCCGCCGAGCAGCCCGCCCAGCACGAGCACGGCGACCTCGATCACGGTGCGGACCAGCCGGAGGGAGCGCCCGGTCATGGCGGACGCACCGGTCATCAGCCCGTCCCGGGGGCCGGGGCCGAAGCGCGCTCCGACGTAGACGGCGACCGACAGTCCGTTGAGGAGGACGCCGCCGACGAGCAGTCCGATGCGGGCGGGGAGCCCGAAGTGGTGGGGGAGGAGAAGGAGACCGAGGTCGGACGAGCAGGCCAGGACGACGATGTTGGCGACGGTGCCGAGTGTCGGCCGCTGACGGAGCGGAATCCACAACAGCAGGACGAGCACCCCCAGGACGGCGCTGATCGTGCCGAAACTCAGCGGAGTGTGGCGCTCCAGCCCCTCGTACAGGACGCTCCAGGGATTGACGCCCAGCCCGGCCCTCACCAGGACCGAGAGACTGAACCCGTACAGGGCCAGGCCGACGAGCAGTTGGGGTAGTCGCCGCAACGGACGCTCGCCGACGGGGATATAGGCCAGCGGGGGCGGCGACGGGCGGGTACGGGACACTGCGGCGGCCGAGCCCTGGCACGGCGAGGGCTCGGCGCCGCCGTCCCGCCGGGTGCCTTCGCCCTGCCCGGCGCTTCCGCCCAGCTCAGCACCTCGTCCCGGCGCTGCGGTCCCGCCCGGCCCAATGTTGCCCCGGTCCGGCCCGGTACCCCGTTCCCGCCCGGTACCCCGTTCCCGCGCCTTCGTGGCCACACGCTCCCCACGATCAGGCCCAACTCCCCGCTCCTGGCGCCCTTCACTGTCCTGCTGCATGCCCGGTCCCCTCCACGGATGTCGCTGCCCGCGCTCTCCGCCTCTTCTCGGGCGCGGCCAATGCGGCGAGTCTGTACAGTGATTGGCCTGGGCAACACGGCCAATCCAGGGGGAGTGGTATGGCGGACCCGCATCCGTTCCGGCCCGTGGACAGGGTGGACCGCACCGACCGGACCCTCGGGAGCCGGCAGCTCGCCGCGATGCTGCCCGACCCCGCGGGAACCCGGCCCGCCTACCGCCACCTGGCCCGTTCGATCAGCGCGCTCATCCTGGACGGCCGTATCGCGCTGCACGTCAGACTCCCCGCCGAACGGGAACTGGCCACGGCCCTCAACACCAGCCGGGCCACCGTCACCGCTGTGTACGACCTGCTGCGCGAGAGCGGCTACGCCCGCAGCCGCCAGGGCTCCGGTACCTGGACCGCGCTGCCGGACGGGCAGGCCCCCAGCGGCATCACCCGCCTCCTCAGTGCCCAGGACACCGCGATCGACCTGGCCAGGGCCGCCCCCGGCCTGCCGGAACGGACGCTCACCGAGGCGCTCGCCCGGATCGCCCCACGGCTGGCCGAGCACGTGCACACCCCCGGCTACCACCCCTACGGTCTGCCGGAACTGCGCGCCACCATCGCCGAGCGCTTCACCCGGCGCGGGCTCGCCACCCTGCCCGAACAGATCCTGGTGACCTCCGGCGCCCAGCACGCCCTCACCCTCGTGCTGGGGCTGCTGTGCCGGCCCGGCGACCGGGCCATGGTCGAGAACCCGTCGTATCCGAACGCGCTGGAGGCCATGCGCCGCGGCCGGCTGCGCACGGTATCGGTCCCGGTGACCGACACCGGCTGGGACATCGAGATCGTCGAATCGACCGTGCGTCAGGTGGTGCCCCAACTCGCCTACCTGATACCGGACTTCCACAATCCCACCGGCTCGCTCATGCCTGGGCACGACCGAGCCCGCGTGCTGCGCGCCACACAGCGCGCCGGCACCTGGCTGGTCATCGACGAGACCCTGACCGACCTCGCCCTCGACGTCCCCGCCCCGCCGCCCTTCGCCTCCCACGGCACATCCGGCGGCACCGGCCAGGTCATCACCCTCGGCTCGATGAGCAAGACCCACTGGGGCGGTCTGCGCATCGGCTGGCTGCGCGCCCCCGCACGGCTCGTCACCGAACTCGCCGGCCAGCGGGTCGCCACCGACATGGGCGGCTCGGTCCTGGACCAGCTGCTGGCCCTCGCCCTGCTGGCACAGGCCGAAGAGCTGCTGCCGCCCCGCCTGGAACAGCTGCGCCGGCAGCGCACCGCCCTGACGGCGGCACTCGTCGAGCACCTGCCGCAGTGGACCTGGCAACTGCCGCCCGGCGGCCTCTCGTTGTGGGTCGACCTCGGCGAACCCATCGCCTCGGCGCTGGCCGAGCGGGCACGGGACTACGGGGTGCGCATCGAGGGCGGCGCCCACTTCGCCCCCGACCCGGGCCTCTTCGAACAGCGCCTCCGCATCCCGTACACCGTGCCGCCGGACACCCTGCGCGAGGCCGTCCAGCGCATGGCCACCGCCCTCGCCGACGGCCTCCCCCCGACGTCCACCGCCCGACCACCGCACTGGATCGCCTGAGCCTGAGAAGGACCGACGCGCCCGGCCGCACCCGGAAGGCCGGCCCCCGGGCCCCGGTCGCCGCCTCCACACGGCTTGCACCTCCCGCAACGTGAGGTCCTACGGTCCGGGCCATGAAGATCGTTGTTCATGACACGGCGTCCGCCATGCTCGACCTCCTGCAGCGCCCGCAGGAGCAGCGGCCCGACGCCCTGCGCGACATGCTCAGTCCGCTCCGCAGCGCCATGTCCCTGATGGGTGGCATGGACCCGGTCCAGATACATCAGCAGGGCAGCGGCTTCCGGCTCGACCGTGAGGACCCGCGCTACCTGCCCGCCCTCCGCCAGATGCAGCAGGCGGGGGTATGGACCCGCATCGAGGAAACCCTCACCACCGCCTGGGAACGGATCAGCGCCGCGACCCCCGGCATCAGACACGCCGAGACCGTGCATGTCGTCCTCGTACTCGGCGACCCCGACGACCGTCACCTGACGGTCCGCAGCGCCGGCTACTTCGGGATGGGCGGCATCCCGGGCGCGATCCACCTGACGATGTGGCCCACCGACACCAGCCTGCGGAAGATCGCCTACGGCGCCGCACACGAGCTCCACCACAACGTGCGCTACGCGAATGTGGTCTGGAACCCGACGGACGTCACCGTGGGGGAGTACGTCGTCGCCGAGGGCCTGGCCGAGGCATTCGTACGGGAACTCGCCGGCGAGCAGGCCATGGGCCCGTGGCCGAAGGCGCTGACCGGCGCCGCCCTGGACAGCGCCTACGAGAAGATCACTGCCGACATCGACGTGGTCGGCATGCAGAACCTGACTGCCTACGTGCTGGGCGACGCCACCGCACAACTCCTGGGCCAGCAGCCCGTGGGCCTGCCGGACTTCGCCGGATACGCGGCCGGACTACGCATCGTCGACGCCCACCTGGCCGCCACCGGCCTGACCGCCACCGAGAGCACCGCCCTGCCCGCCCACGAGATCCTCACCAACGCGGGCATCCCGACCCGGGGGTGACGCTCCCACCACCTCACGCCGGGGCCTCGCGGCATACCCGCCGACGGAACCGACGCCGACCTCAACCCGGCACCTGCCCACAGCGCCCGCAATACCCCCAAATCCAGATTCCGTGCTTCCAGGTCCCCATGGGGTTACCGGGCGGAAACCTCAGATCTCGCGCAAACCTTGCAGCTCAGCGTTGATCCGCCGGTCGAGCGGTGCCAGTGTTTCGGAATTCGCTCGCATCCACACAGTGAAGACCTGGAGGCCGTATGGCTGTCCGCCGTGCCGCTGTCGCCGCCGCGTCTGCGGCTACGCTCAGTCTTTCCCTGCTGGCCACCTCCTGCAATGTCAACGGCTCCGCGTCCGCCGCGGAAGCCACGGACCGGCCGCCCGCGAAGAAGGCCGTGGCCACCGGCAGCGGTGGCGCGGTGTCCAGCGTCAATCCGTACGCCTCCCGGGCCGGAATCGAGGTGCTGCGCAAGGGAGGCAACGCCGTGGACGCGGCGGTGGCAACTGCCGCCGCACTCGGCGTGGTCGAGCCCTACTCCGCGGGAGTCGGGGGCGGCGGCTACATGGTCTACTACGACGCCAAGGCCAAGTAGGTGCGCACCATCGACGGCCGGGAGACCGCGCCGCGCCGCATGCGGTCGGACTCCTTCCTCGACCCTTCGACCGGCAAGCCGCTGCCCACCGACGACGTGATCAACTCCGGTCTGTCGGTCGGCATCCCCGGCACGCCGGCGACCTGGGACAAGGCGCTCAAGAACTGGGGCACCATCTCGCTGGCGAAGGCGCTGCGCCCGGCCACCCAGGTGGCCCGCGACGGCTTCGTGGTCAACGACGAGTTCCGGGCGCAGACCGCCATGAACGAGAAGCGCTTCCGCGACTTCAAGTCCACCACCGACCTGTTCCTGCCCAAGGGCAAGCTCCCGGTGGTCGGCTCGCGCTTCCGCAACCCCGACCTCGCCCGGACCTACCGGCAGCTCGCCCGGGAAGGCGTCGACGCGCTCTACCACGGGTCGGTCGGGCGCGATGTGGTGCGGACCGTCAAGAAGCCGCCGATGGCTCCCGGCTCCTCGCACAAGGCGCGCCCAGGTCTCATGAAGGCGAAGGACCTCGCCGACTACAAGGCCGTACACCGGAACCCGACCCGGACCTCCCATCACGGGCTGGACGTCTACTCCATGGCACCGTCCTCGTCCGGCGGCACCACCGTGGGCGAGGCGCTGAACATCCTGGAGGACGTCGGGCTCTCCAAGACCGACAAGGCCCAGGCCCTGCACCACTACCTGGAGGCCAGCCGGATCTCCTTCGCCGACCGCAACCGCTGGGTGGGCGACCCGGCGTTCTCGGACGTGCCCACCAAGCCGCTGCTCGCCAAGGAGTTCGCGAAGGACCGGGCCTGTCTGATCCGTTCGGACAAGGCCCTGACCAGCCCACTCGCTCCCGCAGACCCACGCCACCCGGGATCGGGCTGCGAGCACAAGACCGGCGGCAAGCAGCCGCACGAAGGGCCCTCGACCACGCATCTGGTGGCCGCGGACCGCTGGGGCAACGTCGTCTCCTACACCCTGACGATCGAGCAGACCGGCGGCTCGGCCATCACCGTGCCCGGACGCGGGTTCCTGCTCAACAACGAGCTGACCGACTTCGACTTCGCCCCCCTCACCAAGGGGACGCCGGACCCGAACCTGCCGGGCCCCGGCAAGCGCCCGCGCAGCAGCATGTCGCCGACGATCGTCCTGCGGGACGGCAAGCCGATGCTCGCGGTGGGTTCACCGGGCGGCGCCACGATCATCACCACCGTGCTGCAGACTCTGGTCAACCGTGTCGACCTCGGTATGTCGCTCCCGGCCGCGGTCGCCGCACCGCGTCTCTCCCAGCGGAACCAGACCGCCACCGAAGCCGAACCGGCCTTCCTCAAGTCTCCCGAGCGGAAGAAGCTGGAAGCCATGGGCCACAAGTTCGTCCTCGCCCCGAAGGCCTTCACCCCCTCACCGGAGATCGGAGCGGTGGCCGCCCTGGAGTTCCTGCCGAACGGCAAGCTCTCGGCGGTGGCCGAACCCAAGCGCCGCGGTGGTGGCTCAGCCATGGTGCTCAAGGAATCCCACTGAGGCCGGGCGGGGCAGGCCGGCGCCATCAGACCAGCGATGCGAAGCGCTGGGCGCTATGAGGCCCCTCTCATGAAGTTCGCGGGCTGAGGTCCGCCTCGTGGAGCCGGTCCCCGTTCGGGCTATGTCCTGGGCGGGGGCCGGTTGCCGTTACGGGAGATGGTGGCCTCCCGCGAGCGCTCGCCGTGAGCGTTGCCCGGGGGCCTCCGGCGGCGTGCATGGCCCCTGCCGTACATCTCAGGTGTGGTCGGCGGGCTCGCCGTGGCCCTGCCATGGCCGGGCGAGCGCGATCAGTGCCATCGCGGAGAGCAGAACGAAGCCCAGCACCACGACGGCCGTCGACATGGCGGTGATGCTCCCCAGGACCCCCGGTAGAGGCGCGGCCGCGGCCCCGAGCGCGAACTGTGCGCCGCCGAGCATGCCGGAAGCGGCTCCAGGGGCGTCGCTGCCGACCGCGAGGACGATGGTGGTGGCGGAGGGCAGCAGCAGCCCGAACCCGAAGGTCAGGCCGAACAGGCAGGCCCACGTGGTGGGGAGCGTGCTGATGCCGACGGCGAGCAGCGTCATCAGTGTGATCGTGGCGGCGACGGTGACGCTCACACCGATGACGAGCAGGGAGTTGAGACGCACGCGCCCCGCCAGCCGTCCGAAGAGGGCCCCGGCTCCTACGGTGCCGACGGCGTGCGTGGCGAAGACGAGGCTGTAGCCCGTGGGGGACAGGCCGTAGATGTTCTGGAAGACGAAGGGTGAGCCGGAGATGTAGGCGAACAGGGCGGCCAGTCCACACCCCATGATGAGGACGTATCCGATCAGTTCGCGACGCCGAAGCAATCCGCCCACCGCTGCGAGTACGGCCCGCAGACCGCCGGTACGGCGCCGTTCGGCGGGGAGCGATTCGGGGACCCACGCCCAGACCGCGGTCAGCAACACCAGCCCGGCCACGGCCAGCGCCACAAACACCAGGCGCCACGATCCGACACCGAGGATGAGGCCTCCGATGACCGGCGCCAGCACCGGCGCGGTCATGGCTGTCACACTCAGCGTGGCGAGTCGGCGGGCGGCCTGGGTACCGGTGGACAGGTCGCTGACGACCGCCCGTCCTATGACGAGTCCCGCGCTGCCGGCGACCCCCTGTTGATGTGCGACTCTGTGTCGTCAACTCATGTGACTCCAACCGGGCATCGAGCCTCAGGCTCGTGATCCGCCTGCTTCCCCCGTTCCGGTCGAGCCCTCAGAGTCCCCTGGTCATGAACGCGCTGTTGGCGTCGGGCCGGTAGTCCGCGAAGGGGGCGCAGTACCGGAACCCGAACTTCTCGTACAGCCTCCGGGCGGGCAGGAAGAACTCGGCGGCGCCGGTCTCCAGGCTCAGCCGGGTGAACCCCATGCGCCGGGCCTCGGCGATGATGTGCTGCAGCAGCTGGGAGGCGACTCCACTCCTCTGCCGCGTCGGACTGGTACGCATCGACTTCAGCTCCGCGTGGCCCGTGTCCAGTCTCTTGATCGCGCCGCAGCCCACCAGGGCGCCGTCATCCGTAGCCGACCAGAACGTGATGCCGGGCCTACGGAGACTGTCGAGGTCGAGGGCGTGTTTGCTCTCCAACGGCGTGAGGGACCGCATCTGCTCAACGTGCTCCTGGAGGAATGCGGCGATCTCAGGGCCGGAGAGGTCATCCACCACGATCTTCAACATGATCACCTTTCTTCGGGGGCGACCACCAGGCTCCCGCGGTCACGGAGGCCGCGTCGCATGGGGTCGTGAGAAGTGCGTGCCGACTTGCCGGCCGCGGTCCTGGGGGCTGACCCGACGCCGTAGGCGGGCCGGGCTGATTGCTTAGCCCACCTGGCCCCCACGGGGGTGGCGGAGACCGCGTTGCTGCCCGTTCGTCGTGTTCCATCTCGGCATGGAGGTGCTTACGTGAGCTCCGCAGACACACAGCACGACAGCCATCCGCACATGGGTGCGCCGCGGCGGCGGGTACTGGCCGCGGCTGCCCTGACCCCGATGTTCGCCGGTGCCGCGACCCCTGCGCGTGCGCTGTCCACCGGCACGCACGGGACGAGGAGCCGCCAGCTGGTCAAGCCGGTCACCACTGCCCTGTCGGACTGGGAGGAGGTGGCGAACGTGCTCGGGCGGAAGGGCGATATGAAGCGGCAGCTGATGTATCACACCGCGTTCCCACGCCGAGACCTCCGGGTGCGCTCGCACCGCGTCCTCGTCAAACCGGCGCTCGCTCTCGGCTCGCATGTCTCCTTCGTCCGATACGCCGACAAGAGCACGCTGTTGATGGGTGACGTGGTGGTCACCGAGCAGGAGATGCAGCCCTTCATCGACGTGCTGCACCAGCACAAGATCGGGCTGACCGCGATCCACAAGCACCTGCTCTCCCAGACTCCCGACATCTGGTGGATTCACGTCCATGCGCATGGTCACCACCCGGTGTCCCTGGCCCGTGGTCTGCGTGCCGCGTTCAACCGCACCGGCACCCCGCCCCCGCTGCCGCCCTCCCGACGGAAGCCCGTCGACCTGGACACCGCCGGCATCGATGCCGTGATGGGCGCCAAGGGCTCCGTCGACGACGGCATCTACAAGTCCGTCTTCGTTCGCCGCGAGACCATCGCCGACGGTCACCTCGTACTGCCCGCGGGCCTGGGGTCGACCAGCGCCTTCAACTTCCAGCCGCTGGGCGACGGACGAGCCGCGATCAGCGGCGACTGCGCGATGATCGCCGGCGAGGTCCAAGAAGTCCTGGCGGCCCTGCGGTGCGCCGGAGCCGAACTCGTCGAACTGCACAACCATGGCCTGACGGACGAACCCCGCCTGTTCTTCGTCCACTTCTGGGCCGTCGGCGACGCCGTCAGGCTCGCCCGCGCCCTGCGCCCCGCGGTGGACGCCACCAACGTCGTGCCGGTCGGCTGACACCGCGGGGACCGCCCGCCGGCGCTTTGGGGAGGTTCGCGCCTCGCCCGCGCAGCCTGCGGCGTGGACCCAGCCGTTGGGGTCGTACCGGTCGATGTATCCCACCTCCGTCAGCATCCTGGCGAGCAACCGACCTCCAGTCGCCAGATCACGTCCATGCCCGTCTCACCCGGCGCCACTGGCCCGCCCGGCACCCGTACGCGCTCAACTTCGGTGAACCCCAGGCGCCGGGCGACGGCTCCGCTGGCGGGGTTGGCCTCGTCGTGCTGGATCTCGATGCGATCGACACCAGGCATCCGGCGCCCCACCTGCACCAGGGCGGTCGCAGCCATGGTGGCCAGCCCCTTCCCGGTCCATGCGGGGTGGAGCCAATAGCCGATGGCCAGCCCGCCCGGACCGATGCGCCGCATCAGACTGCAACTGCCCACCGCCACACCGCCCGTGGTGATGGCGTAGTAGTAGCCCTGCTCCGAGGCCCACTGCTCCTCACACAGGGTCAGAAACGCCGCGCCCTGCTTCCGGTCATGGCCGGCGGCGAAGGGCATCCAGGGGAGCAAGTGATCACGTGACTCGGTGATCAGCCGGTGCAGGACCTCGGCGTCCTGCCCACGCCAGCGGCGTAGTTCGACCTGGTCAGAGCGGAGGGTTTCAGCGGGCTGTTCCATGGCCGAGAGCCTGACGGAACCACGTCGGACCCACAACGCAATTATGAGTGCGCGAAGCCTCCACATCGTCTGCACGTGGGAGTGCGCGGTCAGTACGCGAACTCAGCCGCTGAACTCCTCCTTGTCACGAAGCCCCACACAGTCCAGCGCCCAGAAGGTGTCGGAGTAGACGAGGGTGCCGGTCATCCAGTCTCACGGCCGCGAGAGCAGAGGGCACCGCACGGCCAGGCCATCCGATTTCGGCACGTGGGTCCTTGCCTGACCTTCCAGGCGGGAGGGTACGGGCAGGCGGCCTGAGGCACTCAGTTGTCCGGCGGCAGCGGCAGTTGACGGGAGCTGTCGGCCAGGCCGCGGATTTCGGTGGCGACGCGGTGCCATGCGCACTCGGGGAATTCATGGCCGACGCGCGGCAGGAGGACCAGGCGCGCATCGTGGATTCGTGCGGCGATCGCCTTTCCCGCGCCGGGCTTGATGAGGGGGTCGTCCTCCCCGTGGAGGACGAGCGTGGGCCGCGCGATGGCGCTGATCGGCGGGCCGTGCCATTGGGCGCCGATCTGGCGGCTCTGCGCCTGCTGGTCGTGTACGCCGCGGTCGGCGTTGCGTACGGCGGCGTCGCGCGCGGCCGGCTCGTCGAAGGGGCGGCGGGGCGAGGCCAGGAGGCGGGAGACGGCGATCCCGGCCTCGACGGCCCCATCGGGGGTGTCGGGAAACCTCAACCGGGCGAACTTCGCCAGGGTCCTCATCCGTATGTATCGCATGGTCCGCAGCCCCGACGTGTCTCCGGGGACGGCAGCCATGGAGGTGAGGGACCGGACGCGTCCGGGGTGCCGCAGCGCCACGCGTTGTGCGACGGCGCCACCGAGGGAGACGCCCAGCAGATGTGCCGACCGCCAGCCCAGTGCGTCCATGACCGCGACGGTGTCATCTGCCATGTCCTCGGCCGTGTAGGCCTCTTCGCGCCTGCCGAAGAGTGCCGAGAGGGGATTGCGGGTGGGCGTGGGCGGCAGGTGGGTCGACTCCCCGCTGTCGCGCTGGTCGTACCGGGTCACGGCGAAGCCCTGCGCCGCCAACATCCGGCACAGCCCGTCCGGAACCCAGAACCGGTTGACGCCCAGCCCCGTGGCCAGCAGAAGCGGCTCGCCGCCGGCCCCTTCGGTCAGCGAGTCGAAGGCCAGCCGTACAGCACCGTTCTCAGCCCAGCGCACCGGGCTCCACAGCTGCTCCGAGGTTGCGTACACAAGAACCTCCTAAAACTGCGACCACTGTTCGCAGTTTAGGGTAGGGCATACGTCAGGGAGGCGGAGGAGGCAGGTGGACGAGTGGCTCAGGAACCAGTGACGGTCTGGGCGCGGGCCGAACGCGGTGCCCGCGGCCCCGTAGGCGTGCACAGTCACGCGGAGCTGGCCGCCGTCGCCGTCGAGCTGGCGGACCGGGGCGGCCTGTCGGCGGTGTCCATGCGCCAGGTGGCCAAGAGCCTGGGCACCGGCCAGGCATCCCTCTACCGCTACGTCTCCAGTCGCGAGGACCTCCTCGACCTGATGACGGACGCGGTGACGGGGGAGATCGACCTCAGCCTCCCGCTCCACGGCGACCCCGTTCAGGACTTGCTCGCCCTCGCGACCCGTACGAAGGCCGTCCATCTGCGGCACCCCTGGCTCCCCGACGTCCCGCCGGAACCTCTGCGCCTGGGCCCGCGAGGCGTCGACTACCTGGAATACGCGCTACGGGCGATGGCCCCCACCCGTCTGCCGGGCCGGGCCAAGCTGGAAGTCGTCGCCATGATGAATGCCCTGGTCGCACAGTTCGCCCGGACGGAAGTCCAGGGCAGCCACGCAACCACCGACCGCCACGCCGCACAGGCCGCCTACCTGGGCCGGACGGCTGCCCAAGGGCATCATCCACACGTCGCGGCCGCTATGGCGGAGCAGGCGGGATCGGCCCCTGCGGAGGGCCTGCAGGTGCTGTTCGAGCGGGCTATGAGGCGGGTGCTGGCTGGGCTGCTGGTCGGCCTTGACGTCGCTGACGTGGATGGCGATGTCGAGGACGTCGACGACGTCGTTCTTGCGGCCGATGGAGCCGATGGAGCCGATGGAGCCGATGGAGCCGACGAAGGCGGCGAAGGAGATGGAGCCGAGGGGGCGACCGGAATCGAGGCCGGTGGTTGTGCCCGCTGAGTTCGTTTCCGGAGGTCGCAGGTGTGTCCCCGTACGCCGTCGGTGAGGGCGCACGGGGCTGGCGCGGGCTGCCTGCCGCACACCGGGCTCCTCTCGTGCCCTCTGGAGCGGGGCCCGCGACGCTCCGGCGGCCACCGCGGCCACTGCGGTCGCCGCGCCCGTGCGGTCCACGCCAGTGCCCTTGCGACGCCCCCGCGCCGCTGTACCGGAGCGCCGTGATCACGCCTACCGGCCCAGCAGCGCGCCGAGCGGGACCTGACTGAAGCCCCGCAGACCAAGAGCCACGTCAGCACCGCCTGCACCGCCAATTCATCCCCGCAGACAAAGCCACCCGCATCCCTGCCCCGCCCACTGCGCCAGGACGGTGCCCCCGACCTGCGGCAACCGCCGGGTGCGACCCCACCGCACTGTCGGCTGTTTGGCTGCGGCGGAGGTGTCGTCGCGACCAGATCCGTCGTCGTGGCGTGCCGGGAGGCATCATGGTCTGATGAGGGTGATGCCGGTGTGGTCACGGGTGCGCCGTGGGGTTCCGGCCCTGGTGATCGCTCTAGCGGCGTTGGTGGATCTGCTGACGCCTACCTCGGTGTCGTCCGCGCCCCTGTTGGCCGTGGCGCCGGTGACGGCGGTTTCGCTGCTCAGCCAGGTGGGGGTCATTGGAGTCGGCCTTGCGGCGATGGTGGTGCAGGCGGGCTTGGCGTTCGCCGACGGGTCCTACAGCTGGCAGGGCGACGCGGCCGTGCAGATCACGCTGGCGTCCGTCACCGTGCTGGCGGTGGGCCTGAACCGTTCCCTGCGCATGCAACACGCGAGCGCGAGCCGGGCACGCTATGCCGCGGAGGTGGCTCAGCGCGCCGTGCTGCCCAGCCCCCCGAGCCGGCTGGGTGACCTGCGGATCGCCGCCCGATACGTGCCGGCCGAAGACATGGCGCTGATCGGCGGCGATCTCTACGTGATCCAGGAGACTCCCTTCGGGGTACGCGCCATGGTCGGCGATGTACGGGGGAAGGGGCTGTCCGCCGTGACAGCGGTCAGCGTCGACATCGGTGTCTTCCGCTACGCCGCCGATCATGAACATGACCTTCCCGCCCTGGTGGGCTGCATGGAAGAGGCACTGCTGCGGGAAAGTCAGCGTCGGGAAGGCCTGGATGCGACGGAGGGGTTCACCACTGCCCTGATCGTGCAGTTCGCCGACGATCTGAGCCAGGTGCACATCGTCAACCGAGGCCACCCTGCCCCTGTGCTGCTGCATGCGGACGGCCGGGCGCGAGTGCTGGAGCCGAAGCAGGAGGCGCCGCCGCTGGGCATCTCCGGCCTGGGGGAGTGGGCCTCACCGGTCGAGACGTACCCCTTCCTGCCCGGTGCGATGCTGCTGTGCTTCACCGACGGCGTCACCGAGGCGCGCGACCCGGGCGGCGTCTTCTACAACCCCGCGGACCGGGTCCCGCACATGGTGCAGTCGTACCGGCGCCAGACGGGCCACCTCCCGGACCCTTCGACCGTCCTCGACCTCCTGGCACGCGACGTCAGCCGCCACAGCGGCGGCGCCCCCCAGGACGATCAGGCCCTCCTCGTACTGCACCGGCCGTTCCCCCAGAAGGACCTTCTCGCCCGGCCTCACATTCTCTAGGGGGTGTCCGTCGGCCGCTGGGTGGCTCGCTCCACCCGGCTTTTCGCGGCTTCGTTCCGGGCGGTATGGCGGCCTTAGGTCTCGGGTGCGGGACCGTGGCGCGTCATGGGCGCAAGGGGCATGGCTGCTCAGGTCCTCGCTTACCGGCGCGCGCCCATCCAGCTGCCTACGGGAGCGTCGTGGGCTGTATGGACCCGCCCCCACTCACGAGGGGCCTGCCCTGAACGTCGAAGGGTCCCTGCCTCACCCGAGACAGGGACCCTTACTGGTGGAGCGCCCGGCAGGCCTTGCACCTGCATTTCCCACCGGCTGGTGGGCGTCTTTCCTTGGACCACAGACGCGTGACTCCGTGTGCTGCTGCGGAGTTACGTCATGATCATACAGGCTTACGCGACCGTGGCGCCAACGGTCCCGCCTACCTGTTCCCATCACGCCCTCGCCCGCTTCCTACGGGGTCGACGGCATGCGCTCGGCGGCCTGGCGGAGCCCCCGATCCCCTGGCGCACACCACATCCGCCCACCCCATGTCCTTGGGCTACGACTGGGCCCTCTCCCGCCCCCCCGCTCGACAATGACGGAAGTCCACACGAGCGTGTCCCATTTGGGGATGTGTCGGTTGTTGGCTCCACGGCTCGGGCATCTTCTGTTTGGCATATGCCGCCATGGTCTGCGAAGGAGATGTCATGGAGTGGCAGAGCGAGGAGTTCGGGTCTTCCCATGAAGGCATGGCGGGGGCGGTTCTCGCTGATGGCAGCGAGCCCAGACCGGTGTATCTGGACGCCGGCAGCGGCAGCAACGTGTATCAGACCAGCCAGTGGTGGGCCTACGACGGAAGGCCGGGCAGGCAGCGGGCGGACCTCATGCGGGGTGCGTGCTCATGCGGTTGGCGCGGTGCGCGCCATTACCCGATCGACTGGGAGCGGATGAGCGATTTCCGCTCCTACGACGTCGAACCCCCGGGGCCGTACGAGGACTGGATGGCGCACCTCGACGAGGTCGAGTCACGCTCGGTGCCGCTTCCCCTTGAACTGGCCGATCTGCTGGACAAGTTGGAGGAGCAGCTGAGCACTCTGGCTGACCAGGCACCGCTGGCCGCACTGAAAGCCGTAGCGGCACTGGAACGCACCACCGGCCGCGCCGGCCGTGAGGCCGCCTGCGCCGCTGAGGCGGATGCGGAGTCATGGGACGCGATCGGAACGGCACTCGGCTTAACCGCGAAGGACGCCCGTTCACGCCTCACCCATTACTACCTCAGGCGCCGCTGACCTCTCGTGCCGCGGTGGGCTTGACCTGCCGCGGCACGAATGCAGCTGTGTCGGTCCGCCGCGGGCGCCGTCAGACACCTGGGGGTCGCCACTGATAGCGGCGACCTCCAGGCTTGGGCATCACGCCCCGGCGAACAAGCGGCCTCTAAGGCCCCTTTGCGTAAGGGCGTTGCCCCATTCTGCAAGGAAGTCCGAGAGAGCTCTTTCGCCTAGCGATGGGTGCAAATGCGCTGGCAGCCCCTCTTGCGGATAGATTGTCCGAGTCATTCCGTCTGGATGTCCCAGATCCGACCAGATCGAGTCGAGGATCTCAAATTTCGCTACCGGGTCGAGAATTTCATTCGCGGCGATAGTCGTGAAGTAGTACTGCCAGACTTCGCTTGAGCCGTCGCGCTCATGCCTGGACAGCTGAAGCGCCAAGTCCCGGATGCGGTCCACCTCATCCGAAAGAAGTGAAGTGATCTCCAGTTCCTCCGGAACCAAGGGAATCCCATTGCGTTCCAGCCCATCGATCACCTTGGCTAGGAGTTGCGCGTCAATGAGCCCATTGCGAGCCCGCACGCAGCTCTCCCGGATGGGGGAATCCAGTATCCAGGAATATGTCTGCCTTGAACTTGGGTCATACCTCACGCACGCAATGCCACCTCCGGCCATTGACGAGGCTCGAATGCCTCATGCGCAAGTATGCCTCGCGGATCGACGATCCAGTGAAATATTCCAGAATTCCCGCTTACTTCACCAGGCTCCGATGCGTGGACCTGTCTCGGTTCATCGGATCTCTCTGCGCCTGACGTCAAACTCTTCCCCTCTCGGCGATCTGGTCCTGCATATGTATGAGGCCTGAGGCCCAGCTCCAAGGTGAGGCAGTGGTACACGGCCAACTCCTCGTATGCTGCCAATCCCTCGACGGCGTCCAAGGTGTTCCGGCGGGACCGGCACAGCGCAAGATCCACCGCGAGTACGAGAACCGAGTCAACACCCTCACGAGTAAGCCGAGCCATGATCAACGGCTTCGAGTTAAGTGCCTTACCAGCCCCAAGTCCCCTGAATGGTCCTATCGTTGCCTGATGCGCGTACATCCTATTGATCGCCCAGCCGACCTCGACGTGGTCCGTGATTCCTATGACCGCGTGGCCGACAACTACGCCGACATGGTGGTGACCACGGGAGTCGGCGACGTCCGTCGCCACCCCTGGCACAAGGCGTCATTGGACGCCTTCGCCGACACCGTGAGCGAGCTCGGGCCCGTCCTCGATGTCGGCTGCGGACCCGGAACGGTGACCGCCTACCTCGCCGAACGCGGACTCGACGTGTCTGGGGTCGATCTCTCTCCCCGCATGATTGAGAACGCGCGCCGTCTTCATCCGCACTGCCGCTTCAGCGTCGCCTCCGCCACCGACCTCGACCTCGGCGAAGCGTCCCTTGGCGGCGTGCTCGGGTGGTGGTCGCTGTTCAACCTCCCCCGTGACGTCCTTCCTCAGGTCCTCGCCCTGTTCGCGCGCGCGTTGAAGCCAGGTGGGCACTTCATCACCGCGACACACGTCGGTGACGAGGATGCAGTGCGCACCGAGGCATACGGGGGTCTACCCGTTCGTTGGACGACACACAAATGGCGGCCGGAACAACTCGTCCACCTGATCGAGGAGGCCGGCCTGCAACCGGTCGCCGAACTCCGACTCCCTCCGGAGGAGTACAGCGGGCCGGGTGTGGTCGTCATGGCCAGGCGTCCCGGCTGACGATCAGGAGTCGGAAGCGGCACAGGGTCTCCTGCCGGGCCCACCTGACGCCTACCGCTACTTTCCGTTCGGCTACTCCCCGAGAGTCAAACCCACGTCGCGATAGCCGGCCTCGCAGTCGAAGCGGAGTGTGACGCGTGTCCCTGCCCTCATCCGAGGGGAAGGGGCACGGCTGCCGGGCATGTTCAGATACGTCCGGCCGGCGCTGTCACGGTCTCTCCCCGGAGGCTGACGGCGCGGTGTCCACCTTGGGAAGCCTGGTGAGCAGAACGGTCAGCCCACCCAGGAGCCCGATAGCGCCCGCCACCCAATATGCCGCGTGGAAACCTGACAGCTGATCGGCTGGATCTGTCGCACCACCGCTGACACCGGTCGAAACAGCAACCAAGATGGCCAAGCCGACGCTGTTGCCGATCTGCTGCGCGGTCACGTTGACCGCACCAGCGACTCCGTGCTGGTGGGTCGGCAGGCCTTCAAGCGTGGCGGCCGTCATCGCGCCGAACCCCAAACCCTGGCCGGTGCTCATGACCACGATGCCGGGCAGCATGTGCACCCAGTACGAGCCGTCCTCAGGTGTGCCCGCCCACAGAGTGACGCCGGTTCCGATGAGAAGCAGGCTGGCAGCCATCAGGGGCTTGTAAGCCGCTGGCGACATCAGCCGTCCGGCGATCTGCGAGCTGATGATCACGACTACGCCTACGGGCAGGACTGCCAGTGCAGACTCGAACGGCGAGTAATGGAGTATCCCTTGCGCGTACAGCGGCGAGAAGAACAGCAGACCACCGGCACCGGTGTAGAAGACAGCACCGGTGAGGGAGGCGACCCTCACCGGGCGGCTGCGGAAGATACTCATCGGAAGCAGTGGCTCCGTACGCCCCTTCTCCCACACGACGAAGCCGGCCAGCCCGATTACGGCTAACACCAGTGAGATCAGGACCTGTACGGACGTCCAACCGACTTCACTGCCCTCGCTCACGCCGTACACGACCAGGCCCATCCCCAGGGTGACCAGCATCGCGCCCGGGATGTCCAGGGAGCACGGCTGGCGCCGGCCCGCAGGAAGCAGTGCCCGGACCGCTGCCAGGATCAGAATTCCGGCTAGGACACTAACGGCGAACACCGAGCGCCAGCCAAGGAAGTCGGTGAGGGCCCCGCCCGCGACCAGCCCGGCGCTGAAGCTGGACCCGCCGGTCGCCGCATAGACCCCGAGCGCCCGGTTCCGCTGCGGCCCTTCAGGAAAGATCTGGCTGAGCAGAGCAAGCGACGCAGGGCCGGACAGTGCTGCACCGATCCCCTGCAGTGCACGAGCCGCGATGAGCACACCAACGGTCGGGGCGAGCGCAGCGCCCAGTGAGGCCGCGGCGAAGAGCGCGATGCCCACTCCGAAGATCTTCCTGCGGCCCAAGACGTCTGCGGCCCTGCCCCCGAACAGGAGGAACCCGGCAAAGGCAATGGCATAAGCCGTCATCGTCCACTGCAACGTGGAGCCGTCGATGTTGTACTCATCACCGATGGAGGGCAACGCGGCGTTGATGACCGCAACTCCGCTGACATCCAGCGCAAGCGCTCCGGCAAGGAGGACGAGCGCCCACCGGCGTCGACCTGCGGGCACGCCGGCATCCGGGGCTCCCGTTCCTGGTTCCGTGTCAAGAAGTGTCACTTCGTACTCCAATGGTTGTTGAGCGCCTGTCGGATTCATGGGTGCTCAGGGTTGTGACGCGAACTCGATCGAGCCTCATGCCGTGTCGTCGGGCGAGACGGCGGTCCTGGAAGGACACCATCGGGAAGTTGACCCAGACGTAGTTGTCCATCTGGCGTCGGCCTTGAGGCCGAACACGGCTTGACTCGTTGTCACTTGGATGCTCCCGACGGAGTCGGGACCGACTGCCTGGTCGCGTGATCAACGATGTCTTGTCTCGGGGAGTGCCCGGGCGATGAGGCTGTCGTCGGTGTGAGTGTCGGTGTCGAAGGCGGCCCGGGGCCAGTGGTAGGACACGGCTGATCGGCGTGGCACCGTAGGTTCCGGGCCCCGCGTTTCGGCGGCGGCCGTCAGCCCGTGCCCTCCACGGGGCGGCGGGTGACGGTCTCGTCGATGTGCTTCGCGAGTCGGCCACGCAGCTCCTGGAGCGCGGCGATCCGGTCGTCCAGCGCGGCGAGCCGGTCGGTGGCTCGCCGCAACTCCTCAGCGCAGTAAGGGCTTTCGCGCAGCGGCACGTCCAGGCAACCGTTGACCAGCGGGGGACGGACTTCGTCTAGGGTGAGACCGGCATCGAGGGCGTCCTTGATGTTCGCGGCCCGTACGGCGTCCAACTTGCCGTACAGGCGGTAGCCGTTCTCGGCGCGGAGGGGTGCCAGGAGGCCCTGCTGCTCGTAGTAGCGCAGTGACCGGGTGCTGACGCCGGTCAGGTTCGCCAGCTCTCCGATCCGCATCTCGATCTCCTTCAACATGGTTCGGACATTAGAACCTTGACACGGGCGTCAAGGTCAAGTGTCCGAGGCGGCCGATCCCGTCGATTCCAGACCGGAACGCAGTGGGTGAACCTGCCGGAGAGGTAGGGCAATTGGCCAGGCATCACAATCGGCTGCGGATGTGGGCCGCTGGCGGTACCTGGGAGCGGGTGTTCACCGCGTTGATGGCCAGGCCGCCGCCGACGACGAGGATCTGGCCCGGGCCGTGTCGGTGGACTCCACGATGGTGCGGGCTCACCAGCACGCAGCCGGGGCTGGCAAAAAGGGGACCCCGGACGGCGAACCGGCCGAAGCAGGATCTTGCCGTGGCGGACGGACTACGAAGATTCACCATGCCGCCGATGCCCGCTGCCGGCTTCTGGCGTTCTTCCTCGCCGCAGGCCAGGCCGGTGATGCGCCCGCCTTCACGGACGTCATGGCTCGCCTGCGCGTTCCCCGACGGCGTACGAAGACCCCTAGAAGTGCTCCTCACCAGGCGTCTCAACGCCCCAGTAGCCGGGGCGGAAATAGTCTTCCCACTCGTCACGGACGTCTGCATTGATACTGTCCTCGACTTTGCTCCGCGGGTCCGCCCCCCCGTTTGAACCGAGCTCCTCAGCCTCAGTGGCCAGGATTTCCTTCAGCTCTGCGTTCTCAGCCTCCTCTGCTGCCCTACTCATCTGCTCTGAGTATTCAGAGGCGCTCTCCCGATCCAACGACACTGACAGCGTATGCTTGGCTGCCTCATCAGCGATCCGGCACGCTTCCCGGTCCGCTTCCTTGTCGGTCGTCACGAAGTCACCAATGCTGTTGATGCCAAAGAACGCGAACACCGCCAGCAAGGAAACCGTGATCCCGAGCCAGGTCCCTGCCCGCGCCGCAACCTTTGACGCGACGCTGCCCTCTGAGCCACCTTCGTCGGACATTTACCTTCCCGTTCGACCGCCGGGCCAGGGCCAGGAGCATAGAGCCGGAACTGGACAGATCGCAGAGCATCTGCCGTATTTCTCCGGCAGGTGCACCCACTGCTTTCCGGTCTGGAACTTGAAGGCGCTCGCGTCGATCGCCTGGCGGTGATCCCGCCAGCGGCCGCCCCGCCTCGGTGTCCGGTCGGGAGTATCGGCTCGATCCGCGTCCACTGCGCGTCTGGTAACGGCACACCGGGACCAAGAAGCGATTGCCCCGGCCAGGCAGGCCTCGGGGCCCCGGAACGCTCTTAAGGGGCAGGCGGGGTGGCCGACGGGCTTTCGCCCGAGGTCTGTGGGGGAGTGGTCGTGCAGGTCAGTGGCGTTTCCAGCCTGCTGCATGGCGCCATGTGCTGGCGCGTGCGGAGGTGATGGGTGCTTGTTCCGGCACGTAGTCGGGGCACTCGGGGTTGTGGCAGGGGCCTGCTATCCAGACGGGAAAGACGACCCCTAGCGACTTGCGGCGTTCGATCACATCGGACACGGGCCTTTTGCACGCTGGGCAGACATGATCGCCCAGACGGCCTGCGGACGCCTCATCTCTGGACATACAGGCAATTTTACCTCAATTTGACCAGCGCTTGGGGCGGGCTTTGATCCATTGTCTGTGGTGGGTCCTGCTTGTGCTTCGTATCGGCCCGCTGCATCGTCCGTATGAACGTCAGGCTGCGGGCGGGGGCTGTGCGGGGGGCTTCTCCGTGTGTGGGGGCTTCCAGATGCTCAGTGCGACGGAGGCGGCCAGGACGACCACGATGACTGCGAGGCTGACCAGGGAAGGGATCTCGGGGATGGCCGGGCTGATGATCTTGTGGGACGCCTGCAGGATCAGCTTGATGCCGATGAAGGTGAGGATGAAGGCCAGGCCCTTGCTCAGGTAGTGGAAGCGGTCCAGTAGCCCGGCGAGCATGAAGTACAGGGCGCGCAGGCCGAGGATGGCGAAGGCGTTGCTGGTGTAGACGATGAAGGCGTCATTGCTGACGGCGAGGACCGCCGGGACGCTGTCGACGGCGAAGACCAGGTCTGCCGCCTCGATCGCGGCCACGACAGCCAGCAGGGGGGTGGCCACGCGTTTGCCGGCCTCTTTGACGAAGAAGTGCGCTCCGGCGTACTCGTCCCGGACCGGCATGATCTTGCGGAGCAGGCGTACGGCGAAGCTCTTGCCCGGGTCGAAGCTGTCGTCCTCCTCGCGCAGGATCTTGTACGTGCTGTAGAAGAGGATCGCGGCAAAGACGAAGAGCACGGCGGTGAAGCGGCTGACCACGGCGACGCCGGCGGCGAGGAAGACTCCGCGGAAGACCAGTGCGCCCAGCACCCCGAGGAAGAGCACCCGGTGTTGATAGGCGCGCGGCACTCGGAAGTATCCGAAGATCAGCGCGAAGACGAAGAGGTTGTCGACGGACAGGCTCTTCTCCAGCAGCCAGGCGGTGGTGTACTCCACGCCGGCGTCGGTGCCGACGACCAGGAAGACCAGGGCGCCGAAGGCGATTGCCAGACCCACCCACACCGCGCTCCAGGCGGCGGCTTCCTTGAAGCCGATGATGTGAGCCTGCCGGTGGGCCAGTAGGTCGACCGCGAGGGACACCACCACGGTGGCGGCGAACACCAGCCACAGCCACAGTGGCACCTCGTGCATACCGGCCTCGCAAGGACGCGTGACAGAAACTGTCCTTCGAGTCTGCGGTATGCGACAGCCACTGTCTTATGCAGATCCCCGTATGGGTCAGGGGTGGAACTCCGTGCCGTGCGGCAGTCCATGGCGGGCACGGCCGGTGACCGGTGGCGAAGTGGGTGGTGTCGGCCGGCCGCTCTGTCTGCAAGTTGGCCGGTGCGTTCGGGAATCGCGGCGACTATGCGGTCGATGGCGATGGCGATGGCGATGGCGATGGCGATGGCGATGGCGATGGCGATGGCGATGGCGATGGCGATGGCGATGGCGATGGCGATGGCGATGGCGGGGCTGGGTCGGGGCTGGTGTCTGCCCCACCCCGACCCCAGCCCAACCCAAGACGCGGACTGAGCACCCTCGGACGCTCAACAAGACCGATCCGGCGCGGCCGCCCCCACGGAAAACTCCAGATGCCCGCCCATTGACACCCGTACGCCCCAGCCGGACACTCATGCGACTCGCGCGGTGAATGTCAGTTCACCAGGCGAACAGCTCCTCTTCTCCCTTCGCTCCCCGGGACAGACATGACTTCCTCCGGCGCACCTCCCCGCTCCTTCCGCACGGTTTTCCCAGTGCTCGCCCTGTGCTGGCTGGCCGTGTTCTTCGACGGCATGGACGTCAACATCTACGGCGCCGTCATGCCGCACATACTCGATGAGCCCGGGTTCGGGCTGAGCTCGGCCGGCGCCGGAACCATCGGCAGTTGGACCACCTTCGGCATGCTCATCGGCGCGCTGGGAGCAGGCAATCTGACTGACTGGCTCGGGCGCAGGCCGCTGCTGGCCGGCAGCGTGACGGTGTTCTCGCTCGGCTCGGCGGTCTGCGCGATGGCGAGCGGTCCGGTGATGCTCGGTACCGGGCGGTTCATCGGGGGCCTCGGTCTGGGTGGACTGATGCCGCTGGGGCTCGCCATGGTGATGGAGTTCGCGCCCCGCGGCCGGGCGGCCCTGGCCACGGGGCTGTTGATGACCTCGTACCACGCCGGCGGCATGGCCGCGACGGTGCTCGGCCTGACGGTTGCTCCGGCGGCGGGCTGGCGCGCGGCGTTCTGGGCGGGTGTGCTGCCGGCCGTTGTTGCCGTACCCCTGCTGTTGAAGCTGCTGCCCGAGTCGCCCGGTGTGCTGCTCGCGCGGGGTGAGCCTGATCGGGCCCTCGCCGTCGCCGCGCGGTACGGACTGCCCCGGCCGACGGCGGACGCGGCTCCGGCGGCGGGCGCGAAGGGGCGGCTGGCGGTGGTGCGGGCGCTGTTCGCGCACGAGGCGCGGTGGGCGACACCGCTGCTGTGGCTGGCCAGCTTCTGCGGGCTGCTGCTGGTGTACGGGGTGAGCACCTGGCTGCCGCAGCTGATGCGGGCCTCCGGCTACGGTCTCACCTCCTCCATCAGCTTCCTGCTGGTGATCAACGCGGGTGGGATCGTCGGCCTGCTGCTCGCGGGCCGGGTGGCCGACCGTTTCGGGCCGGTGCGGGTTTCGGCGATCTGGTTCGTGCTGACTGCCGTCGGCGCGCTGCTGCTCAAGTCGCACCTGTCGCTCGGGCTGACGTACGTGGTGGTGGCGGTCACGGGCGTGTGGCTGTTCAGCGCGCAGGTCATGGTGTACGCCACCGCCAACACCGTCTACCGCGAGAGTGAGCGGGCCGCGGGGCTCGGCTGGGTCACCGGTGTCGGCCGTACCGGCGCGGTCGTCGGCCCCTGGCTGGGGGGTGTCCTCGCGGCGAGCGGCCACCAGGGCTGGGGCTTCACCACCTTCGCCATGGCCGGCCTCCTCGGTGCCATGGCCATCTCGCTGATACCGCTCGTCGCCCGGAAGGGCACCGTGACGGTCGCGGGGGCGCGGGCCTGACGAAGCCGGCCGGCACTGAGCCTTGTCCACTGCCGACGGCTGCGCGGGCGGGGTCAGGAGGTGGTGGCGATCCGTACGAACCGTCCGGACGTGTGCAGGTCCTGCTCGATCCGGGCAGCGGCGGTGCGCAGTGCGGGGAGCAGCTCCTCGCGGCACTGCGCGACGCTGCGGTGGCCGGCGTGCGTGGCGACGTTGACGGCGGCGACCACCCGTCCGGTGTGGTCGCGGACCGGGACGGCGATCGAGCGCAGTCCTTCCTCCACCTCCTCGTCGACGAGGGCGTATCCGTCCCGCGCGACCGATTCGAGCAGCTGGGCCAGCCGTGCCGGGTCGGTGACGGTGCGGCTGGTCAGGGGCCGGCGGTCGGCTCGTTGCAGCCCGGCGGCGCGTTCGGCGGGCGGAAGGCCGGCGAGCAGGACGCGTCCCAGCGAGGTGGCGAAGGCCGGGAACCGGGTGCCGACGGTGATGTTGACGCTCATGACGCGGCGGACGGCGATGCGGGCGGTGTACTGGATGTCGTCGCCCGTGAGCACGGCAAGAGAGGCGGAGTCCTGCGCTGCGACGGCCAGGTCGGCGAGGTGGGGCTCCGCGATCCGTGACAGCGGCTGGTCCGCCAGCGGCGCGAAGCCGAGGTCGAGCACGCGGGGGGTGAGGCTGAACTCCCGTCCGTGTGCGGTGACATAGCCCAGGTGCTCCAGCGTGATCAGGGCCCGCCGGGCGGTGGCCCGCGCCAGGCCCGTGGCCTCGGCGACGGCGGTGAGCGACAACTCGGCGCGCCCGGGGCCGAACGCGGTCAGTACGGTCAGCCCCCGCGCGAGCGCCTCCACGAACTCCCTGCCGAGTTCCTGCTTCGACGCCTCCGTCCACGCCGCCGAACCGGCGGCGTCCGCGCTCCGCCGGGCCGGCTCGGCCGGTGGAGCGTGGCGCAGGTCGTGCTCCATGGCGGCCACTGTCTCGCGCAGGGTGGGCAGTACGGCCTCACGCAGAGACCGGGCGCTGTGCCGGCTGGTGTGGCTGACCACGCTGACCCCGCAGAGCTGCCGCCCCTGGGAGTCGCGGACCGGCACGACCAGCGCGATCAGGCCCGGCTCGATCATCTGGTCGTCCACCGCCCATCCCCGCGTACGGGCGGCGGCGGATGCCTCGGCGAGGAAGTCGGCGGGCCGGCGCACCGGCGGGATGGCCGGGAAGCGCAGGTTCTGGGGGTCCGCCTCCCACCGCTCGCGCCACCGCGCCCATTCCTCCTCGGTCCAGTCCGCGGCGAACACCTGCCCGTGGGCGGTCCGTTCGGCGGGCAGCAGGTCGCCGATGCGGAAGGTGAGGGACAGGGCGCGGCGGCGGGTGGCCTGGTGGATGAACCGGATGCCGTCCCGGTCCGGCACGGCGAGGGACACCGACTCGTCGAGCGTGTCGGCGAGCCGGTCCGCGTGCGGACCGAGCAGGTCGGGCAGCCCGGTGGCACCGAGGTAGGCGTTTCCCAGTTCCATCAGACGGGGAGTGAGCGCGACGTCCCGGCCTATCTGCCGGACGTATCCCATGCGGGTCAGAGTGGCGGCGATGCGGTCCACCGTGGAGCGGGCGAGCCCGGTGCCGCGGGAGAGGCCGCCGAGGCTCTGGCGGCCGTCCGCCTCGGTGAGTTCGCGCAGCACGCCGATGCCGCGGATCAGTGGTCCCACGGCTTCGGCGGGGGCGGGAAGGTCGGTGGTCGGCATGGTGCTCTGCTCTCCGTAGCGGGCTTCGGGCAACCGTACTGGCGGGCGGACGCGGCCGGCGTTGACAAACACCGCACTCGGGCGCACACTCTCGGCGCCTCGAATTATGAACGAAGATTCACTGTGCGAACAAGTTGAGGGTTCTCCATGGACAAAGTCCGGCAGACCGCTGCCGAGGCCGTTGCCGACATCGCCGACGGGTCATCGCTGGCCGTGGGCGGATTTGGTCTCAGCGGCGTGCCGAACGTGCTGATCCAGGCACTGCACGAGCGCGGATCGGGCCGTCTGAGCGTGGTGTCGAACAACTGCGGAGTCGACGGCAGCGGGCTCGGCATCCTGCTGGCCGCCGGGCGGATCACCCGGGTCACCGGCTCGTACATCGGCGAGAACCGGGAGTTCGCCCGGCAGTACCTGAGCGGCGAGCTGGAGGTCGAGCTGACGCCGCAGGGCACACTCGCCGAGCGGCTGCGCGCGGGAGGCGCGGGCATTCCGGCGTTCTTCGTTCCCGCGGGCGTCGGCACCCCGGTCGCCGACGGCGGCCTGCCCTGGCGCCATGACCCGGGCGGCGGCGTGGCGCTCGCCTCCCCGGCAAAGGAGGTCCGCGAGTTCGACGGCCGCAGCCATGTCCTGGAGCGCGCCCTCACCACCGACTTCGCCCTGGTCCGCGCGGCCAGGGGCGACCGGCACGGCAACCTCGTCTTCAACAAGGCCGCGCGCAACTTCAACCCGCTGGCCGCGATGGCCGGCCGGATCACCGTCGCCGAGGTGGAAGAGCTGGTCGAGCCCGGCGTCCTGGGGCCCGACGAGATCCATCTGCCGGGCGTCTTCGTGCAGCGGGTCCTCGCGCTGTCCCCCGCTCAGGCGGCCGACAAGCACGTCGAGAAGCGGACGGTCTCCGTCCCCGAAGCACGAGAGGGGGCGCGAGCCTGATGGCCTGGACGCGCACCGACATGGCTGCCCGCGCGGCGGCCGAACTCGCCGACGGCTCCTACGTCAACCTCGGGATCGGACTGCCCACGCTGGTGCCCGGTTTCCTGCCCGACGACGTGGACGTGGTGCTCCAGTCGGAGAACGGGCTGCTGGGCGTGGGCCGGTACCCGTACGAGGACGAGGTCGACCCCGACCTCATCAACGCCGGCAAGGAGACCGTGACGGCCGTGCCCGGGGCGTCGTTCTTCGACTCCGCGCTCTCCTTCGCCATGATCCGTGGGGGCCACATCGGCACGGCGATCCTCGGCGCCATGCAGGTCTCCGCGCGAGGAGACCTGGCCAACTGGATGGTTCCCGGGCGGCTGGTCAAGGGGATGGGCGGCGCGATGGACCTCGTCCACGGCGTCCGCAGGGTCATCGTCGTCATGGAGCACACCAGCAAGGACGGCTCGCCGAAGCTCGTGGCCGAGTGCAGCCTGCCGCTCACCGGCAAAGCCTGCGTCCACCGGGTCATCACCGACCTCGGCGTTCTCGACATCACACCGGAGGGCCTCGCCCTGACCGAAACCGCCCCCGGCGTCAGCCCTGACGAGGTGCTGGCGAAGACGGCCGCGCCCGTCCGAGTGGCCCTGCCCACCGGGCCGCTGAGCAGCTGAACCACCGACAGATCGCGGGCTCACGCGCCCTGACGAGCCCGTACAGCTACAGGAGCTTCCATGACCGAGCGCCTCAACGACGTCTACGTCGTCGACGCCGTGCGCACACCCGTCGGCAAGTACGGCGGAGCACTCGCCACCGTCCGCCCCGACGACCTCGGCGCCGGTGTGCTGCGTGCGCTGCTCGACCGTACGCCGCGGCTCGACCCGGCCCGGATCGACGACGTGTTCCTCGGCAACGCCAACGGCGCGGGCGAGGAGAACCGCAATGTGGCCCGGATGGCGGCGCTGCTGGCCCAACTGCCCGTCTCCGTACCCGGCGTGACCGTCAACCGGCTCTGTGGCTCCGGGATGGAGGCCGTGATCCAGGCCTACCGCGCGATCGCCGTGGGGGACGCCTCGGTCGCCCTCGCCGGCGGTGTGGAGTCGATGAGCCGCGCCCCCTGGGTGCTGCCCAAGCCCGAACGTGCCTTCCCCGCCGGCCCTCAGCAGCTCTCCTCCACCACCCTGGGCTGGCGGATGGTCAACCCCAAGATGCCGGACAGGTGGACGGTCGCGCTGGGGGAGGGGGCGGAACTGGTCGCCGACCGCCATGGCGTCACCCGCGAGGCCCAGGACAGCTTCGCCCTGTCCAGCCACCGCAAGGCTGCCAGGGCCTGGCAGGACGGCCTGTTCGACAGGGAGGTCGTCCCGGTCGAGGGGGTGGACCTGGCCCGCGACGAATCCATCCGTGAAGCCACCTCCCTCCAAGCCCTCGGCGCACTCCCGACGGCCTTCCGGCAGGCGGGTTCCGTCACGGCCGGCAACTCCTCACCGCTCAGCGACGGGGCGGCCGCGCTGCTGCTCACCGACGCCGCCGGACTCGCGGCCACCGCGCGCGAACCGCTCGCCCGGATCAGCGCCTGCGCCGTCAGCGCGGTCGAACCGCAGTACTTCGGCACCGGCCCCGTCGAGGCCGTCCGCCGAGCCCTCGCGAAGGCGGGCCGGGACATCGACACCCTCACCACCTTCGAGCTGAACGAGGCCTTCGCCGCCCAGGCCCTGGCCTGCCTGCGCGCCTGGCCGGGCCTCGACCCGGAGGTGGTCAACCCGCGCGGCGGCGCGCTCGCCCTCGGGCATCCCCTCGGCGCATCCGGCGCCCGGATCACCGGCGCCGCCGCCCACCAACTCGCCGTGGCGGGCTCCGGCACCGCTCTCGCCGCCCTGTGCATCGGCGTCGGACAGGGCCTCGCGATCGTTCTCGAAGGGTAGACCCGATGCCCCTCACCCAGCACGACATCTCGCAGGAGATCGACCAGCAGGCCACGGCCCACGCCGCCACCGGCGAGGCCGCCCACCACCCGGCCCGCGGCTACGCCCCCTACCGCAGCAGCCGGCTGCGTCACCCCGGGCAGCCGCTCGTCGCCGTCCGGGACCCGGAAGCGGCGGAGCTGTGCGGCCCCGCTTTCGGCGTCACCGACGTCACCGAGCTGGACGCCGACCTGACCCGCCGGCACACCGGCGCACCGCTCGGCGAGCGGATCACCGTCACCGGCCGCGTCCTCGACCGCGGCGGACGGCCCGTACGGGGACAGCTCGTCGAGATCTGGCAGGCCAACGCCGCCGGACGGTACGCCCACCAGCGTGACCAGCACGCGGCCCCGCTCGACCCCCACTTCACCGGAGTCGGCCGCTGCCTCACCGACGACCAGGGGCGGTACGCCTTCACCACCATCAAGCCCGGCGCCTACCCCTGGCGCAACCACCACAACGCCTGGCGGCCGGCCCACATCCACTTCTCGCTCTTCGGCACCGCCTTCACCCAACGGCTGGTCACTCAGATGTACTTCCCCGGCGACCCGCTCTTCCCCTACGACCCGATCCTGCAGTCCGTCACCGACCCCGCCGCACGCGCCCGCCTGGTCGCCGCCTATGACCACGACCTCTCCGTTCCCGAGTGGTCGCTCGGCTACCACTGGGACATCGTCCTCGACGGCCCCACCGCCACCTGGACCGAGGAGGGCCGCTGATGCTCCCCACCCCCTCCCAGACCGTAGGACCGTTCTACGGCTACGCCCTGCCCTTCCCCGGCGGCGGCGACATGGCCCCGGCCGGCCGGCCCGACGCGCTCACCGTGCACGGTTACGTCTACGACGGCGCGGGCGCGCCGATCCCCGATGCGCTGCTGGAGTTCTGGCAGCCGGGGCACGGGCGGGCCGGCAAGCCCGGCTCGATGCGCCGCGATCCGGTCACCGGTGGCTTCGCCGGCCGCGACGGGGTCACCTTCACCGGCTTCGGCCGCGTCGCCACCGCCGCCGACGGACACTGGGCGATCCGTACGCTCCCGCCCGGCGACGTGCGGTACCTGTCCGTCTGCGTGTTCGCCCGCGGCCTGCTCCACCACCTCTACACCCGCGCCTATCTCCACCCGGCCGCCACCGACCCGCTGCTCGCCGCCCTCACCCCCGACCGGCGTGCGACGCTCCTCGCGGCCCAGGAGGACCCGCGTACCCACCGCTTCGACATCCGGCTGCAGGGCCCTGAGGAGACGGTCTTCCTTGACTTCCACTGACGCTCCCACCAGGCCGGCCGACGCGCCTCTGGACGCCGTCGCGGACGTCGGCCTGCTCTCTCCGGTCCGGGTCGCCTCGGACGTCGAAGCGGCCACCGGCGACCGCGCCTTCCTGCAAGCCATGCTGGACGCCGAGGCCGCCCTGACCCGGGCCCAGGCCACGCTCGGTGACGCACCCGCGGAGGCCGCGCACGCCGTGACGGCCGCCGCGCACGCCGACCGGTTCGACGTACGGGGCATCGCCGTACGCGCCCGCAAGGGCGGCAACCCGGTCATCCCGCTGGTCGCCGACCTGACCGCCGCCCTTCCCGCCGATGCTGCGCCCTACGTACACCGCGGCGCGACGAGCCAGGACATCATGGACACCGCCACCATGCTGGTGGCGGCCCGCACGCTGCCGCTGATAGCGGCGGATCTGCGCCGAACGGCCGACACCCTCGGACGCCTCGCCGACGAGCACCGGACCACCCCCATGCCGGGACGCACCCTCACCCAGCACGCCGTCCCGACCACCTTCGGACTCAAGGCAGCCGGCTGGCGCCACCTCGTCCTGGACGCCCTGGACCGGCTCTCCTCCCTGGCATTTCCCGCCCAACTCGGCGGAGCGGCAGGCACGTTGGCGGCAACGGAAGCGCTGACCGGGACACCCGGCAGCGGGCCCGCACTGCTGGCCGCCTACGCCCGGGAACTCGTCCTCGCCGAGCCCGTCCTGCCCTGGCACACCCTGCGCACCCCGGTCGTCGACCTCGCCAGCGGGCTCGGCTTCACCTCCGGCGCGCTCGGGAAGCTCGCGGCCGACGTCCTGGTGCTCTCCCGTACGGAGATCGGCGAGCTGGCCGAGGGCAGCGGAGGGGATTCCTCGGCCATGCCGCACAAGAGCAACCCCGTACGGGCCACCCTGATCACCGCCGCCGCGCGCCAAGCGCCCGCCCTTTCCTCCGTGTTGTCGGCCTCCCTGGCCGCTGAGGACGAACGGCCCGCCGGTGCCTGGCACGCCGAGTGGCAGACCCTGCGCGAACTGCTCCGGCTGGCCGGAGGGGCATCCCGCGACGCCGCCGAACTCGTCGACGGCCTCAGGGTCTTCAGCGCCCGGATGCTCGACAACCTCCATCTCACCGGAGGCCTGATCGTCAGCGAGCGCCTCGCCGCTGAACTCGGCGCCCTGCTCGGCCGCCAACCGGCCAGGGAACTCCTCACCCGCGCCGCCCACCGCGCCGCCGCGGAGAGGCGGAGCCTGGAAGCCGTCCTGGAGGAGGAACCCGCCCTGGCAGACCACCTCGACCGCTTTCGCCCGCTGACCGAACCCGCGACCTACCTGGGGGCAGCAGCGGCCCTGGTCGACCGCGCCCTGGCACGCAAGGCCGGGCCCGAACACAGGAGCCACGCATGAAGCAGCTCCTGCACCACCGCCTCGACGGCAACCCGGGCAGCCCGGTGCTGATCCTCGGACCCTCCCTCGGCACCTCGATCGCCGTCTGGGACGCCCAACTGGGCGCTCTGGCACGGCACTTCCGGGTGATCCGTTGGGATCTTCCCGGGCACGGGGGCTCGCCCGCCGAGCTCATCCGTCCGGGCGCGACCATCGCCGAGCTGGCCGGCCTGGTGCTCGCCCTCGTCGATCACCTCGGCGTGGAACGATTCGCCTACGCCGGTGTCTCGCTCGGCGGAGCGGTCGGCACCCACCTCGCCGTCCATCATCCCGAACGCGTAGCCGCCCTGGGGCTGGTCTGCTCCTCGGCCCGCTTCGGCGAGCCCACCGTCTGGCAGGAGCGAGCCGCCTTCGTGCGCGCGAGCGGTACCGAAGCCCTGGCCGAGAAGGCGCCCGAGCGCTGGTTCACCCCAGGGTTCGCCCACTCGGCCACCGCCGCCTCCCTGGTCGCCGGCCTCCGCGACACCGACCCGGCCGGCTACGCGGCGTGTTGCGACGCACTCGCCGGCTACGACCTGCGCTCCGAGGTGCCCCGCATCACCGCACCGACCCTGGTGATCGCGGGACGCAACGATCCGGCCACTCCGCCCGCCCACGCCCGCGAGCTGGCCGACGGCATCACCGGCTCCACCCTGCTGGAGCTGGCCGCTGCGTCCCACCTCGCCCTTGTCGAGCAACCGCACGCCGTACTCACCGCGCTCCAGGATCACTTCGCGGCCGCGTCGCATCCCGACGACCTCCGCCGCGCGGCGGGCACGACGGTACGACGCGCGGTCCTGGGCGACGATCACGTCGACCGGGCCACCGCACGCACCACCGCATTCACCGCCCCCTTCCAGGACTTCATCACCCGCTACGCCTGGGGCGACATCTGGACCCGCCCCGGGCTGGACCGCCGTATCCGCAGCTGCATCACCCTCACCGCCCTCGTCGCGGGCGGCCACCAGGAAGAACTCGCCCTGCACGTACGGGCAGCGCTGCGCAACGGGCTCACACCGGACGAGATCCAGGAGGTTCTGCTCCAGACCGCCGTCTACTGCGGTGTCCCCGCCGCCAACACCGCCTTCGCCGTCGCGAACCGCATCATCAGCGACGACGGCGCCTGAACCTGCGCCACTGCCACGGTCATCGCCGGTGACTCGCCGGCGGATCAGGCCGGCGCCGCCTTCCTCCGCCGTGGGGGAGCGCCGCAGTTACGGCCATACCGGTCTCCCGCCGGCCCGACGCCGCCTCACACACCAACGTAGGCGCGCCCCCAAGGCCCGGCGCCGAGTACCCACCCCGGACCACCCCTCACAGCCCACACCTGCCATTCCTCCGAACCCAGTCGAAATGGAGTGAAGCCATGCTTCGCAGCCTCCTGCGAACACCGATCCGCAGCATTCCCCTCCTCGTCCTGCTGGCGGCACTGGTGGCCGTCGTGGCCACCACCCTCGGGGCCCGAGACGTCCCCGCAGCCTCGTCACCGGACGTCGACGTCACCAAAGATCTCTCCTATGCCGCCGCCCAGCCCACCGGCACACAGGGCCACAAGCTGGACCTGTACGTTCCGAAGTCCCGCCGCCCGGCCCCTCTGGTGATCTTCACCCATGGCTCGGGCTGGATGGCCGACAACGGCCGCATGGACGCCGACAAGGTCGCCGCACAGCTCAACCCACACGGGTTCGCCGTGGCCGGGGTGGCCGTACGCTCCAGCTCACAGGCCCAGTTCCCGGCACAGCTGCACGACATCAAGGGCGCCATCCGGTGGCTGCGTGCCAACGCCACGAAGTACCACCTGGACCCGCGACGCTTCGCGATCATGGGGGAGTCCTCCGGCGGCTGGGCCACCACCATGGCGGCCGTCACCGGAGACATGCCCAAGCTGGAAGGCACCGTCGGCGTCAACGGCCCCTCCAGCGCCGTCCAGGCGGCCATACCGTTCTACCCGCCCGTCGACTTCCTGCGGATGGACGAGCACATGCCCATCGACTGCAAGCCGGGCAAGGACGGCTCCGTGCCCGGCGACTGCCACGCCAACCCCAACTCACCCGAATCACGACTGCTCGGCTGCGCCATCAACGACTGCACCGACAAGGCCGCCGCAGCCAGCCCGCTCACCTACATCAGTGACCGGAAGATCCCGCCCTTCCTGATGTTCCACGGCAAGCAGGACAAGCTCGTGCCCTACCACCAGAGTCGGCTGCTGTTCGACAAGCTGGCCGCCGCGCACAAGGACACCCGCTTCTTCTCCTTCCCGAACGCCGGGCACGGCACGTTCCTGGAGATGCTCAGCGACCCCGACGCCCAGCGCGGCGCCTCCCAGGAAACCACCCGCCACGGCCACACCACACGGCCCGCTCCCGCCCACCCGTCCTGGCAGACCGTCGTCTCCTTCCTCAAGACTCAGCTCCACACCACTGGACACTGAGCCCCCGGCGGCGCAGGGCCGCAGCCCGGATTCCCGTCCGGGCTGCGGCCCCATCGCGCTGTCCCGGCGCGGCCGGAGGGCCCACCCCTCCTGAACGAGTCTGGCGACGTGGCCGAGCCCAGCCACGTTGGTCAGCGGTCGGTGAGCATGCCCTTGCGGAGCTTGGCCAGGGTGCGGGTGAGCAGGCGGGAGACGTGCATCTGCGAGACGCCGAGTTCGGCGCCGATCTGGGACTGGGTCAGCTCCTGCCCGAAGCGCATCTCGATCAGGTGGCGTTCGCGCTCGTCGAGCTGGTGCAGCAGGGGCGCGAGCGTGTGGAGGTCCTCGACCGTCTCCATGCCGGGGTCCTCCTCGCCCAGGACGTCGGCCAAGGCGCGAGACCCCTCGGAGGGGGCCGGGTCGGCGGGGGTGTCGAGGGAGCCGGCGGTGTAGCCGTTGGACGCGACGACGCCCTCGATGACCTCTTCCTCCGACAGGTCGAGATGGGTGGCGAGTTCGCGGACGGTGGGTTCGCGGTCGAGCTCGATGTGCAGCTGTTCCTTGGCCTTGGCCAGGTCGCTGCGCAGTTCCTGAAGGCGGCGGGGCACATGGACGGCCCAGCCGGTGTCGCGGAAGAACCGCTTGATCTCACCGAGGATGTAGGGGACGGCGAAGGTGGAGAACTCCACCTCACGGGAGAGGTCGAACCGGTCGATGGCCTTGATCAGACCGATCGTGCCGACCTGGATGATGTCCTCCATGTCGTCGCCGCGGTTGCGGTAGCGGCGGGCGACGTAGCGCACCATCGAGATGTTCATCTCGATGAGGGTGTTGCGCGCGTACTGGTACTCGTGTGTGCCCTCGTCCAGCTCCCGGAGCCGGTCGAAGAACCGCCTCGACAGGTCTCGGGCGTCCCTGGGGGCGACCGCACTCGGGCACTCCACCTCCGGCAGGGCCATGCCCACCTCGGCGGTGCGCGCGGTGCCGGCGGTGTCGTTCACGACGGTGGTCATCATGCCCTCCCTGTGCGCCAGAGACGCTCAAGCGCATTGGCCGCCTACCCCGCTTCAAACAACCCATGCGTGTGAGGGCGGTCACCTGGTGATGAGGTGGCGAGCCCCCGCGTCGGGGCGGTGAGCCGTCCCTTTTGCGCGGGTGGACCGCCGAAAGGATGAGACGGCCGCCGTCTCACAGGAGGGGACCCGCCGTCCGGTGGATGCCCGGCGGCCCGCACGTCACCGAGGGTGAGGCCATGGACGACGACAACTCCGTGCCCGCCTCCGCCACTCGCCCCGCACCCTGGCCGGGAACGGGTCCCCGTTGGGGGCGCCGTCCCGGTTCCCTGAGAGCGGGCGCGCTCGGTGCGGCCCTGCTCACGGTCGCGGCGGGGACACTCCTGGGCTGTACCGCGCACGCGGCGCCGCTCGGGTCGGCACTGCGGGTGGACACGAACCGGGACGGCGAGATCACCCCGGCCGACGACCTCGGCAAAGGCACGTGGACCCGCGGCCGTGGCGCGCTGATGCTGCCCAATGTGGACGATGACCAGCGGCGCTGCCCTTCCGCCGGCCCCGCGGGCGCCCGGCTGGGCGACGAGCGCCTCGCTGCCTGTCACGATGCCGCGGACACCGTCGTCAACGGACGGGCCGACCTCGCCGACCTCGCCCCCGCGCAGATCGCCGCCGACCCGCGGGCCGCGGCGGGAACCACCGCCACCGTCACCGCAGGCCCCGCTTCCCGGGACCACGTCGGGATCTTCGCCGAGCGTCGTGGCCGTATGGTCCGGCTGGGGCCCGGCGACCGGCTGACCACCCGTGAACTGCGCCATGGTGTCCGTCTGGGGGTCGAGGCACGGGACTTCGTGCGCGATCCGAAGAAGTGGAACGGCTTCGCCGACCTCGTGCTGAGGGTCGACCGTGGCGGTCACACCGTCGAGGACCGGGTGCGGCTCCGGGTCGCGCCCCTCCTGTTCGAGCACGATCTGATGCCGATGCGGCGCATGATGACGGCCGATCACACCACCGACCCGGCCGAGGTGGAGCGCGGCAAGCGCTACGACACCTCCGCGCAACCACGGCCCGTACGGTCCGGAGAAGCCGCGTTCCGCCACGACCTGCGGCGTGGCCTCGACCGGGCCGGACTGCCCGCACCCCTGCACAACTACCCCACGGGCGACGACGTCTGGATGCAGGACCTGTTCAAGACCGCCTACGCTTCCATACCCGCTCCCGGCGGCCGGGAGCACCGCGTCACCGTGCTCCTTCGGTCCGCGGATGTCATGCCGGGCACGGCGACGCGCGCGTTCCCGCTGCGGGACGCCTCGCGCAGTGCGTTCCCGCTGCTCCGTGGCCCCGGTACGGGAGTGCTCCAGCAGTACGACCCCCGACGCGTCGGCAGCAAGGACAGCCAGTACTACGGCTCCTTCAGCTCCACCGGGAACTTCGGCACCCTCCCGCCCCACACCTGGCGTGGCCACCGCTATCCGGTCGGGCGGATCATCTACGGCGGGAACGGTGGCAAGGAGTCCCCGGACAGCTCGTTCCTCCGGATGCTCACCGCACAGGGCTACCAGCGGCCGATCGCACTGGACACCAGTTGGCTGGGGGTCGGCCACATCGACGAGTTCCTGTCCTTCGTCCCGGCACGGAACGCCCGCGGCTGGGTGGCCGTCGTCGCGGACCCCGACCTCGGCCGGAAGCTGCTGAGCGATCTCGTCCAGCGCGGTCAGGGCGACCGGCCGCTGGTCCGTGGTATCGCCCCCAAAGACACCGCGGACCCCGGGCTGACCGTCGCCGGTGCCCTGCGCAAGCCGTCCCTCACCCGTGGCACCGAGGTCGCCCGGCGCGGCATCGACGCCGCCCTGCGCACCCTGCGCGTCCGGGCCGGGCTGACGGAGCAGGACATCGTGCGCGTCCCTGCCCTGTTCCATGTGATCGACCTGCCTGCCGGGTATCCGCGGCACGACGTGGTCGCCAACTACCTGCCCGGCGCGTCCAATGGCGTCAGCACCGGCACCGGGGTCTATCTGGCGCCGCGCCAGCACGCCCCGGCAGCGGGCGGCCGGGACGTCTTCGAGCGGGCTGCCGAGCAGGCCCTGCGGCGGACCGGCACCCGGATCGAGTGGGTGGAGGACTGGGACTACGCGCACCACCTCGGCACCGTCGGCGGCGAAGTGCACTGCGCGACCAACGCGCTGCGAAGCCACGCCGGCACCCGGCCGTGGTGGACCGAGCGGAGCTGAGCCCAGCCCGCGGGCCGACGCCGGGCCCAACTTCCGTGTCTCATAAGGTCGGCACTCATGAGCGACCCCTACATGTCCGGCATACGCGTCCTCAGCGGCTTATTGTTCCTCGGCATGGCCGGGGCTGCCTGGGTGACCGAGCCCGCCGCGGGCGGGGTGATCGTCGCCGTGGGACTGCTGGTGGCCGGTGCGGCACTGGCGACAGTGGCCCGCCTGCCACCACGCCTGTCGGCCCGTCAGTGCACGGGCCTCGTCGTTGCCACGGCCTCGGTCACGGTGACGGCCTGCTTTCGGGGGCCGGCATCCAACGTCACAGGCTGGTGGTGGGTCCTGGAGACGTTCGCGCTGCTGACCCTCCTGGTACCGACGGTGCGCCGGACGAAGGGGAGGGGCCGGGCGATCGTCTTCGCCTCCGTGCAGGTGACCGCGATCGCGGTGCTGCCGATGCGGATCGGCCCGTATCTGGACCCGCCCGCCGATACGGCGGAGACCGGGGTGCTGTGCCTGATCTGGTCCCTGCTGGCGGCGGGTGCGGCCGCGTCCGGCTGCTATCTGCGCAGTCTGGACTCCACGAGGCGCCGGGCCCTCGCGGCACAGCGTCGCGCACAGCGCCTCGAAGTCGCGCGTGACCTGCATGACTTCGCGTCACACGACGTCATGGGAGTGGTGGTCCTGGTACAGGCGGCGCGTTTCCTGGCGCGGGAAGACCCTGCGCGGGCAGTGGAGTTGCTGCCGCGGATCGAAGAAGCGGGCATGCAGGCACTGGCCGCGATGGATCGCACGGTGTGGACACTCAACGGGGAGGGAGACGACGGCGACGGCGACGGTGACGGCGACGGTGACGGAGAGGCCGGAAGCGGGGAGCGAGACGGAGAGGCTGGAAGCCAGGAGCGAGAGGGAGACGGAGACGGAGACGGAGGCGGAGGCGGAGAAGCCGGAAGTGGGGAGGGAGGCGGTGTCCGGGAGAGGGGCCTGGCGGCGGAGGCGGGTGAGCTGGACGGCGTACCCGTCCCGCCCCCAGGGCGCCCGCGCCCTCCCGGTCCGGATCGCCCTGGCGGCCCCCGTCATCGCCGGCGCGATCTTTCCGAACTTCCCGAGCTGGTCGCACGGTTCACCCGCACCGGAACGGTCCTGGCTCGCCTCAACGTGACCGCCGGTGCGCTGGACGCGCTGCCTGGGGAGATCAGCGCCACCGGCTACCGGATCGTGGTGGAGTCCCTCACCAACGTGCGCCGCCACGCCCCCGCGGCAGCCGCCGTCGACATCGCCGCCCGACGGGTGCCGTACCGGGACGGCGTCGGGCTGCGTCTCACCGTCACCGACTCGGACGGCGCCGGGACCGCCGCCCGGACCTCACCGCTTCCGGAGCGCGCGTGGAGCGGCGGAGGACTGGCCGGTCTCGCCGACCGGGCAGAAGCCCTCGGCGGCTCGCTGGCCGCAGGGCCGCACGGGACGGCCGGATGGCAGGTGGCGGCCATCCTTCCGTTACCTTGCGGCGCCCTGCCGACGGCGGTTCGGCACGGCCGGACGAGCCTCGCCCGGCACACCGCACACGAGGAGACCGTCGCGTGACCGCTCCCGGCATCATCCGAATCCTGCTGGCGGACGACCAGGCGAGCATCCGCAGCGGCTTCCGCCTCGTCCTGGACGCCCAACCCGACATGGCCGTCATCGCCGAGGCGGCCGACGGTGTCGCCGCGCTCGACGCCGCCCGGCGTCTCCGTCCCGATGTGGTGCTCGCGGACATCCGGATGCCGCACCTCGACGGCCTGGAACTGACCCGGCGGCTGGCCGGGCCCGACGCGGATGGTCCGCAGGTCCGGGTCATCGTGGTCACCACCTTCGACCTCGACGCCTACGTGCACAGCGCACTCCGTGACGGAGCCTCGGGCTTCCTGCTGAAGCGCTCCGGACCGACGTTGCTGGTCGAGGCCGTGCGCGCGGCGATGTCCGGCGACGCGCTCATCAGCCCGCAGATCACCGCGCGCATGCTGCATCGCCTCGCCCCGCCTGCCGCCCGGACGGGCCGCCCGCCCGCCGAGGCGCTGACCCCGCGCGAGGAGGAGGTCGCGGTGCTGGTCGCCGGGGGGCTGTCGAATACGGAGATAGGCCAGGAACTTTTCATCTCCCTCGCCACCGCCAAGTCCCACCTGGCCAACCTCCAGCGCAAGCTGCAGGTCCGCAACCGCGTGGGCATCGCCGCCTGGGCATGGCAGTGCGGCCTGGCCACGACGGACCAGGTGCAGGGCCCTTCCACAAAGTCGCTGGACTGTTGAACCGGCGCACGCCCTGCCGTGATCCGATCAGCCCCTCGACGGTCAGGGCCGTCATGTCGGCAGCTCTCTCAAGACGAGGGGCGTGCTGTGTGCGCGGGCGCGGCCGGCGTGGATGAGGCAGCCTGACACATCCTTGTGTGTCACAGATGTGCAGGAATGGTCGTCAAGAGTTTTGAAGATGTTACGCACCGGACAGTGACAGCGTGCCTACTATGGCGAACTTGTTCAGACGAGTTATTCGCACAAGTTCTCACCCCCCACGCGAATCCCCGTGTGTCCCCTGTGCCCCCTTGTGTACCCCTCTGGAGAGACCGTGACCGAGACCCTGCCGAGAGCCGCTGCCCTTACCGGCGGCCTCGTCGCCGCCACACTCGTCCTCAGCGCCTGTGGCGCGGGCCCCGACGCGTCGACCAACGCCGACGGAGAGAGCGCGGCCACCGCGATCACGGCCAAGGACTTCGGGGGCATGGACGCGCTCGTGAAGGCAGCGAAAGCGGAAGGCACACTGAACGCCATCGCGCTCCCCCGCGACTGGGCCAACTACGGCGCGCTGATCGATGGCTTCGAGAAGAAGTACGGCATCAAGATCGAGGTGGAGAACCCGAACGGCGCCAGCCAGGACGAGATCAACGCCGTCACCTCCCGCAAGGGCAAGGACCGGGCGCCCGACGTCCTCGACCTCGGCAGCTCCTTCGCGTACAGCGCGGCCCAGGACGATCTGCTCGCGCAGTACATGGTCACCGATTTCATCGACATCCCCGATGGCCAGAAGGACACGATGAGCCGCTGGTACCACGGCTACGGCGGCTATGTCTCCATCGGTTGCGATGCCAAGCGCGTGCAGAACTGTCCGACCACCATCAAGGATCTGCTCAAGCCGGAGTACAAGGGGAAGATCGCCCTCAACGGCGACCCCACCAAGTCGGGTTCGGCCTTCGCCAGCGTGTACGCGGCCGCCCTCGCCAACGGCGGCTCCTTCGACTACATCCAGCCCGGCATCGACTTCTTCGCCAAGCTCAAGAAGGACGGCAACTACACGCCCGTCCAGGCCACCTCGGCCACCATCACGAGGGGCAAGACGCCGATCGTCCTCGACTGGGACTACCTCAACGCCAGGTACACCGACGAGTTCAAGAGGAAGGGACTCGACTGGCAGGTCACGGTCCCGAAGGACGGCAAGTTCTCGCAGTACTACTCGCAGGCCATCAACAAGGAGGCCCCACACCCGGCGGCCGCCCGACTGTGGCAGGAGTACCTCTACAGCGCCGAGGGCCAGAACCTCTGGCTCAAGGGCTACGCCCGCCCGGCCCTGATGGCCGCCATGGAGGAGAACGGCACGCTCGACAAGACCGCGGCCGCCAAGCTGCCGAAGGTCTCCGGCACGCCGAGTATCCCGTCCGAGTCGCAGCTCGGCCATGCCAAGGACGACATCGCCCAGGGCTGGGGCAAGGTCGTCTCCAGGTAACCGCGACTCGCACCAGGGCCGACGCGGCGCCCGCCGTTCCTTCGCAACGGCGGGGCCGCGCGGCCGGCTGGTACTTCGCGGACCTTGGCGGCGTCTCGTTGGCCTTCGTTCAAGCCGACCTGCACCGGGTCGTGCAGAGCCTCCCGCCCCGCACGCAGCGAGCACCAGCGTTCCGTCCCATCGAACCTTGAGCGTTGTCGCCGAAGCTTGAGTGACAGGGCCGCTGGTAGCTTCCAGCGAAAGGACACACCGCTAAGGATGATGTGGCGATGAGGGTCGTGTTCGTGCATGGGGCATGTGTGCGGGACGGGGCGTGGTGGTGGCACCGCACAGCCGAGCTGCTGGAGGAGCGGGGGGTGCTGAGCGTGGCCGCGGCGTTGCCGAGCTGCGGCGAGGTGGACCTGCCCGCAGGCGCCGCCGGTCCGGGGCTGCCCGAGGACATCGCGGCGGTGCGGCAGACGCTGGTGGACAGTGACGAGCCAACCGTTGTGGTCGCCCACAGCTACGGCGGCATCGTCACCGCAGAAGCCGCCGCGGGCGTCGGGACGGTACGTCACCTGGTGATGGTCTCCAGCTACCTTCCCGAAGTCGGCCAGAGCTTGTCGGATTTCGGGGACGCCGGCCCTGCCCCGTTCCTCGACATCGACTCCGAAGCCGGAACCTTCGGGGTTCGCCCCGAGTTCCTCGTGAACACATTCCTGCAGGACTGCGACCCCGAGGTCCAAGCAGAGGCGGCACATCATCTCGCCCGGCAGAGCATGCAGGTGACCGGTCAGCCAGTCAGGGCGGCCGCATGGCAGCAGGTGCCTTCGACATATCTCATCTGCACCCAGGACCGGGGCACCCCACCCCGCCTACAGCGCGAGTTCGCCCGCCGGGCCGGCAGCGTCGTCGAACTCGACGCGGGCCACCACCCTTTCCTGTCCCGGCCCGCCGCAGTCCGGGACCTGCTGCTGAGCCTGTGACGGCAGCCGCGGACGAGCCGGGCCGGCGATTCCCAGGGAGCAGTGCCCGCCGATCGTCGGGGTGCGTATCATCCCGAACTCGTACAGGTCCGGAGCGCCGTTTGTCTCCCATACCTGCCAGGCTTCGTTCAGTTCGGTGGCGAGGTGGCGAGGTGGCGTGGGCCACCTTGGGCGGCTTCCGTGCGGATTCCCGGTCGTCTCGCCCGCATCGCGCACTGAAGCCGCCCACCGGCGGCACATATGGAGGACTGACTCCGCGGCCCCTCACCGCTACAGCGCCCACGACAGCCACACCACCAAGATGACAGGGACCGCGAGGGCTACCGTGCCCAGCGCCACTCCAGCCCGTGCCCGGCGACGGTTGGCTCCCTCATCGCCTCGCATGCGGTACAGAACGGTGCATCCGAAAACAATCGCGCAGATCCCGAGGGGCACGGTGAGGTACACGGGGATGTACCGGAGCCACGGCGGCAGGAAGCGGAGAAAGGGACTCCCGTACAGCGCAATAGCGGCCGAGCCCATCACCAGCGAAGCCATGCCCGTTTCCTCAGGCCCGACCTGGGCTTCCTCGGGGCGTTCATCGGAGTCCATGACCCGAACCTAAGTGGCCCGCGACCGATGCCGCATGGGCGTGATGACTCATAGCGGGATGAGTACCGCATGCGGCAACTTCGCCAGCGGGAGCGGCGTCCGCTTCCAAGAACACGAGCACCTCCTGCGGTGCCAGACAGTACTGCGCACCTGGGGCTTCGAGGCGCTGGAGGTCCTTGGGCCCGGCGGCCGCCGCTTCCTGGAGGTCGAGGCCGGTCCCGCGTGACGGGCAGCCCGGCGCGTCCGTGTGCTGCGGACCGATCCCCACTTCGGCGCCGAGACAGCAGGCGTGATCACCAGGCCGCGGGCATCGGGCAGCCCTCGCCCTTCGTGGAACCAGCCCGAGTGGGGCCACGTCCCTCCATGAATCCGCAAGATCTATTTCACTGAAGGACGCGCCCATGCCTGGTATGGCAGCCCGCTACCTCTACCTCACCCGTCACGGCGAGGCCTCGCCGGACGAAAGCGAACTGACGGATGCAGGCCGCCGCCAGGCCACCCTGCTCGGGGAGCGGCTCCGCGGGGTCCCACTGGCGGCGATTCACCACGGACCTCTCGCCCGTGCCGAACAGACCGCCCAACTGGTCGGTGAACAGCTCGACGGCGTCCCCCGCCGACGCTCCGAAGCGGCCGGCGACTACATTCCCCACCTGCCGACACGCGAGGAACTGCCACCAGAGGCGGCCGACGCCTGGCTCAAGTTCCTGGACCAGTTCACAGCCGAGGAACGCGATCAGGGGCCCACTCTTGCGGCGGCCGCGCTCGCGGACTTCACCGGACCCGTCGTCGGCGACAAGCCACGCCACGAGCTTGTCATCACCCACAACTTCCTCGTCGGCTGGCTCGTCCGAGCCGCCCTCGACGCACCGAAGTGGAGGTGGCTGGGCATCAATCACGCCAACGCGGCCCTGACCGTCATCCGCTACGCACCCGACCGCCCCCCGACGCTCCTCCTCTTCAACGACACCGGCCACCTCCCCGCCGAACTCCGCTGGACCGGCTTCCCGCAGGAACTCCACGTCTGATCAGCCACCTCGCCCGGCGGCGAGCTGCCAGCGCGGCCACCAGCCCGGTCACACCGTCCCCCGCCTCCCCGCGATGCGCCGCGACCTCGGCGACCGCGCGCTCGACCCAGGGTGTCTCCATCTCTCCGTCCCATACCCCAGGGGAACGTAACTGGCCATCTTGAAGGCTCTCTCCATGGCCGGCCCGCCCGCTCTGGCAAGATCGAACTTCTGAACGATGGCAGGTTTGGGGCACCGTGCCCCACCGGCCGCGGACAGCTTCAATGGGGGAGTGAGGAATCATGCGCACATGGACGCGCGCCCTGCCGATGACGGTGGGCGCCGTGGGGCTGACTCTGGTGCTGACGGGCTGTGGTGACTCGGAGCTGGAGAAGAGACGGGACACATCCAGGTCCCCATCGGCGGTGGAGAAGACGCGCTTCCGTCTGGGCGAGGCCAGCCCGCCGCAGGAAAGCGCGGAGTACGCCGACGCCAAGTTCACGGTCACGCCCACGAAAGTGCTGACCGGGACGAAGAAGGACGTGGCCAGATCCGGCCTGGAAAAGGATCAGGGAGGCCTCCCTGTGTACGTGTGGAGCACCGTCACCCAGAAGACCGGCAAGGCCATGGAAGTCGGCGCCATAGAGGGGGAACTGATCGTCAAGACGAACATGGAAGAGCGGACCAGGTCCCTCTTCGTCCTCATGGGGGACGCCACCTGGCCGAACTGCCCGACGACTGACCTCACGAAGAAGCTGATCCCGGGGCAGCCAGCCAAGATCTGCACCGCGTTCCTCATCACCGAGGGCCAGAAAGCCGCCGCGGTCGAATTCAGCCGGGGGTACGGCACCGCCCCACTGGAGTGGCCGGTAAAGGACTGATCCGTACCGGGGCCGCGGAGCCCGGTGAGGTAGGCCACCACCCAGCCGTGGAGGCGCGGCCGCCGGTTACCTGAGGGGACGAAGCACGGCCGGCCCGCACCGCATAGCTGGGCTCGTCGGCCCAACGCCCTGGTGGAGTCAACATCTCGGACTGGTGGGCCTGTTCGGGTTCATCCCGTCGGGCTTCGTGAACCACCGCGAGTCGAGCCCGTCCCCGTTGCGCTGAAGGAACGTCACCGCCGATGCGCCCCCGGCGTGGGGACAAGGCTCCCGCTGAATACTCCGGCCCCCAAGATGCCCTCATCTGGACCCGGCCGGTGCCGCCGCCGTCGGGCTGTCCGCGGTGCTTTGCACCACGGGCATGGCCCTTACCCTGACCGGCCACCGGCCGCGATGCAGCTGGCGGATCTGGGAACCGTCCGTCACATGCACGTGGTGCAGGGGGCGGACCAGCGTTCTGTGGCAGCGTGCACCGACACCGGGGTCAAAGCCAGGCCGAACGTGATGTGCAGGCGGGCGACGGCTATGCCCCGATGCCCCATGCCACCTACGCCATGCAGTGCTCGCACGCCGGCGGAACTCAGCCGGCCAGGGCCGCGGCGACCGGACCAGCCGTAGCGATCCCACACCTCCAGGCCCCTGATTCAGGCCGCTGAAGGGCTACTCCCTGGCCGGTTCGGCGCCCGGCCGCTTGACGATCCGATCGTCGACCTCGATCGACTTCCAGAGTCGGCGGCTGACCCGGACTTTCATGGATTCGCCGTCGTCAAGGCGGACTTCGACGAAGTGGTACATATTCGAGCCATCGAGCATTCCCCGGGACTTATGGGTGACGATGCCTTCCCAGTGGTCGCCTGGTTCGATTTTGCGAGATGTGAACATGCAATGGAGCTTACGAGGATCGGCAGCCGACCCGGCAGGCCCTTGAGTCATGTCCTGGGGATGACATATGTCCTGCCAGGCCACCGCGGTCGTGGCGACTTACTGATCGATTCAGTATGAGTTCACGAGCTACGGATATCTAGCACTGCTGAGGGGCTCCAAAGCCCTTTATCAGGTGCAATCGGCTTGCAGGTCGAGGATGCTTCTGCAGCAGCCGATCACCCACGGCGAGCAGCAACGCGTGCCGGTCCGCGGCATGCCGCCACACCGCTGAGCGGTCCACACCGCGTTCGTTCCCGAGCGCCTTTCCGGTCAGCCCGTCCGGCTCTGCACGTGCGGTGACCCGCATGGCCGCATCAACGATCACCTCAGGCGGCAGCCGTACCGTTCGCTTCCTGTCCGCCATGGCGCTCCTGCCATCGGCGTTGTCATCAATGACGACAACGCCGATGACGGAAGGCAAGCCCCGCTCGGTCTGGCGAGACCCGCCGCCGATGAGAGCGAGGGGCGAGGCTCTGACGGGGGCGTGGGGGAGTTGGTCCGTGATGCGGTGGCGCGGTCAGGTGACGTGACGTGGGCCTGGCTGACGGTGCCGATCCGGTCCTCCATGCCGTCCTGGGCTGATCAGCTTCGTCGCCATCTGCACGGGAAGAGGTCCGGGGCCCCGTCGATCGCCTTGGCCTCCAGATGTCTCATCACCGTCGGCAGCACTCGCCGTGCGCTTCGGCTCGCTAGCTCGTTGCAGGCTCGCGGCCTTGCGTATCAGCATGTGGGTGAGCCTGGAGCCGGTATTCCATCCTCTGTTTGAATGAGCCCCCAGCAGCCATTCCAGGAGGTGACGGACACATGGTGTCCACGGAGAGCATCCTCGCGTTCGCGGCGATGTCGCTACTGGTGATCGTGATTCCGGGGCCGAGTGTGCTGTTCGTGATCGGCAGGGCTCTCGCGCACGGCCGCCGCACCGCGCTCGCGACGGTCCTCGGCAACCTGATCGGCTCGTACGCCCTGGTGAGCGCCGTGGCATGGGGCCTCGGCGCGCTGGTGGAGACCTCGGCGGCGGTATTCATGGGCGTGAAGCTGGCCGGCGCGGCCTATCTCGTCTACCTCGGCGTGCAGGCGTTCCGGCACCGCAAGGAGATGCGCGCGGCGGACATCGAGGCGCCCGCAGGAGAGCAGCGCAGCGATCTGCGCACAGTCCTGGACGGCATTTTCGTGGGCGTCACCAACCCCAAGGGCCTCGTCTTCTTCGCGGCGGTACTGCCCCAGTTCGTGAACCACGCCGCGGGCCACGTTCCCACCCAGATGATGGTGTTGGGCCTGGTCCCGGTCGGCATCGGCATGATCACCGACACTCTCTGGGGCCTGGGCGCCTCGGCAGCCCGTTCCTGGTTCGCCCGCTCGGACCGTCGTCTCTCCATGGTCGGCGGGGCGGGCGGCTTCGCGATGATCGGCCTGGGCGTGACCGTGGCAGCGACGGGCAGGGCGGACTAAAGCCCGTCCAACGCGAACGCCGGGCAGCGGGTCTATATGAGCGAGGCCACGATGAAGGAGTATGTGGGCCGGATCGATCCTGGCAAAGCTGGATTGCGAGAACCTCGGACTGGGCGCACTCCTGGCACGAGACGCCGGCCTGGGCACTGAGCGCATTCCCTGATGACTCCCCCCGGCCACTGAGCGACCCCGAGATGCTTTCCCACCACGAACTGGCGGTCCTCGCCGATTACTCCAGCCTGTTGATCCAGGATGACGACGCGCGCCTGGGTGGACCTGAACCCGCCTGGCTCGAAGCCTGGTTGGGGATGGGACCAACGCCGCTCCCGGCGTCGTCGGCATCGGGGCCGCTCGACCTTTCGATGTCCCCGGAGCACCTACAGGGACGAGATCATCACGTTCGGGGCCCGGCTCCCTCCGCGGCCCTGGGATAGGACCATCCGGAGAGCGGGAGCCGCTTCACCTGCCCCAGTACTGTGGCTCGGTATGACCGACTCCGAGATCGAGATCACCGCAGACCTGGTCCACGACCTGCTGCAGGAGCAGCATCCGGACCTTGTAGGGCTGGCCATCCGTGAGGTAGCGGGTGGATGGGACAACCAACAGTGGCGCCTTGGCGACGAGTTGGCCGTGCGGATGCCGCGTTCAGAACGTGCCCCGGAACTCCAACGCAAAGAGCGCCGATGGCTGCCCGTCCTGGCCCCACGCCTGCCGCTCCCGGTCCCGATTCCTGTGCGGACCGGTGAACCGTCCGCACGCTTCCCGAGGCCCTGGAGCATCATGACGTGGGTTCCCGGCGAGCCGCTGGATCACACCTCGATCAGCCGCGGCGACCACGCGGCCGACACGCTGGCGCGCTTCCTCAGGGCACTCCACGTGGAGGCGCCCACCGAGGCGCCGACCAGTTCCGACCGTGGCGCTCACCCCAAGAAGTACACGGACGGCTTCGACCACTTCTTTCAAGCCGTTGCCCCCGGCGGCATTGCCGACGAGGTCCGGGCCGTCTGGGGTGATGCCGTCGCGGCCCCCGAGTGGGAGGGCCCGCCGGTATGGGTGCACGGTGACCTTCATCCCGCGAATGTCGTCGTCTCGGACGGCACGCTGTCGGGCGTGATCGACTTCGGTGACATGTTCGCCGGCGATCCGGCGTGGGACCTCGCGGCCGCATGGGTGGTCCTTCCCGCAGGCGCCGCCTCACGGTTCTTCGAGACGTACGCGCATGCGGACGAGGCGACGATCCGGCGCGCCCGCGGGCTGGCTGCTCTGAAAAGCCTGTTCCTCATGCTTATGGGCCGGAACGGGGATCGGGGCCTTCCGGGCGGCAAGCCGACATGGGGACCCGCAGGCAAGGCGGCGCTCGATCGTGTTCTGAGAGGGGATTTGCCGTAGACACGGAGCGACGAGCCTCAGAGCCCACCCGACTCCCATCCGTTTGGTGTCGCCGGAGGTGTGCTGCGGTGTCGGGTGGGGCGGGCGCCCGGCCCGGACGGAGAGGTGTGACGGCATCTCGCGGACGACCTGGTGAAGAGGCCGTTCTCGGACCAGTCGCTGGAGGGCTGCGGCGCGACGCCCGATGGCCTTCTGGCCCGCCAGCCGCCAGCTAGCCTGTTCTGTTGGGGCCCGGCGGCGTGCTCTTGGGTACGGAAGGCAGCTGAGGTGACGCGACGACACTGCGGTTCGCCATCCGAAGCGCTCCATCTGCCGGGTCGTACCTGGTGACGTCGGGTCTGTCTCACCTGAGTCCGGCCAATTCGGCGATCGTCCCGCCGAGTACCCGGTCGCGTACCTCGCCCGGGCTGGTGACGCGCTCCACCATCGCGCGGGTGAGGACCGGGTCGCCGTACGGGGCGTCCGAGCCGAACAGGGTCCGGTCCGGGATCTCCTTGATGGCCAGCCGGACGGCGAAGATGATGTTGGCTGTGGACAGTTCCAGGTACATGTTCGGGGTGTCCCGGACCAGCTCGACAGCCTCCATCCAGTTCAGTCCTCCGAGCTGGCTGATCACCAGCGGAACCGTCGGATACCGGCCAGCGAGAGCCGACAGCGTCTTGAGATCGTCCGCCGTGGTCGGGGCGAATCCGTGCACAACCACGGGCAGCCGACCGTGATCGGACGCGGCCTGGAGCACCGGTTCGACTATCCCTGCCCGTCCCGGCGGCGGCGTCAGTTCACCGATCCCGTGCAGCCCACGCCCGACGACCTCGCGTTCCACGGTCGCGGCGATCTGCTCCGGCTCCAGGTCCAGCGGCACGGACAGGAAGCCGATGAACCGCTCCGGCCGCGCGGCGAGTGCGGCGTGCAACTCCGCCCACGCACGGCGATACCCCTCGACCGTTCCGGCCCGGCCCCCGATGGCCTCGTCCAGGACCGCCATCTCCCGCCGCAACGAGGTAAGGTCACCGGCCCGTTCCGGGTGCGGACGGGTGGCGAACAACACGGCCCGGTCCACCCCCGCCTCGACCAAAGCCCCACATGAGCGTCGACAGGGTCGTGGACATGGCTGTGTGCATCGATGATCAATGATTCACTCCCTCCTTGGACATCGGCCCGGAATGGGACCGACCTGTGCACTGTTGCTCCCTGACACTGTGGGAAGGTCAAGATGGAGGAGCTGGGCGGTGCTGATCGGGGAGCTATCGCGACGTGTCGGAGTCAGCGAGCGCCTGCTGCGCTACTACGAGCGTATGGAGCTGATCCACTCAGAGCGCCGCGCCAACGGCTATCGCGAGTACGACGACCAGACGGTGGAGACGGTGCGGCGCATCCGCGCCCTGCTGGCCGCCGGCCTGCCCACCCGCATCATCCGCCAGGTCCTGCCCTGCACCTCTGACGAGGCGACGCTGCGCCCCTGTCCGGGCGTTCTCACCAGCCTCCGTGACCAGCTGAACGTCCTCGACCAGCGCGCCGCCGACCTGGAGACCACGCGCCGCCTTCTGCGCCGGACGATCGCCGCTACTGAGAACGCACCAAACTAGGACCGGATGCCGGGTGCTCGAATCTCGCCAGCGGTTCGCGCGAGGCTGCCGAGCTAAAGCGTGTTGTAGAGGGCTGTGGTCGGGCAGGTCAGTGGGTCCCACGCCAGGACCCCAACCGTCACCGGTGCTCGGTGACATGCCCGCCGAGTCGTCAAGCACTTGGTCGCCCTCCACGTCGCAGTCCCTCATGCCATGGCACGAATCGTGGGATGCCCGTCGTTGACGCCATCATCCGGGGGACAGCAGGCTGAAGACGTGCAACAACGCCGCATCATCTTCGTGATCTTCGACGGTTTCCAGTCCCTGGATCTGGTCGGCCCGCACGAGGTGTTCCAGTACGCAGGGACGCTCTCAGGCGGTTACGACTGCCAGGTCTTGGCGCCTACCGCCGGTCTGGTCCGCTCGACCAGCGGCCTACCCGTACAGGCCGGACACGGAGTAGCAGATCTCGACCCGCGCGGAATCGACACCCTGGTCGCGATGGGCGGCGACAGCGTCGACCACGCGGCGCAGGACAGCGCGCTGACCGGGTGGCTCGCGGCGGCCGGGGCTTCCGCCCGCCGTGTCACCTCGGTGTGCAGCGGGGTGTTCCTGCTGGCGGCCGCCGGCCTCGTCGAGGGACGCCGGGTCACCACCCACTGGTCGCGTGCGGGGCAGCTCGCCCGAGAGCATCCGGATCTACGGGTGGACTGCGACCCGATCTTCATCAGAGACGGGCGGGTGTGGACCTCGGCCGGCGTGACCGCCGGCATGGACCTCGCACTCGCCCTGGTGGAGGACGACCTGGGGCGGGACATCGCCCATGCGGTCGCGCAGGAGTTGGTGCTCTTCATGCGTCGGCCCGGCGGCCAGTCGCAGTTCAGCGTGCCGCTGTGGTCGCGCCAGCCGTCCAGCGACCCGATCCGGACCACGGTGGCCGCGATCCACGCGGAACCCGGAGCCCGGCACGGCATCACCGATCTGGCCGCTCACGCAGGCCTGAGCGCCCGTCACCTACAGCGCCGGTTCACCGCCGAACTCGGCACACCGCCGGCGGCGTACGTGGAGAAGGCGCGCGTGGAGGCGGCACGCCGGGCCCTGGTCGAAGGCGACGACCCCATCGAGGCCATCGCCCACCGGTGCGGCTTCGGTACCGCGGAGACACTGCGGCGCGCCTTCCACCGGCAGGTCGGCATCGCGCCGTCCGAGTACCGGGACAGATTCCGATCCATCAAGGAGTACACATGACGACCTATGGTCTGTTGTTGTTCGAGGGAGTCGAGGAGCTGGACTTCGTCGGTCCCTGGGAGGTGTTCACCTCCTCCGCCATGATCCGCGCGCAGGGTGACACCACCGTGCTGATCGCCGAGCGGCGGGACCTCGTCCGTTGCAACAAGGGCATGCGGGTCTTACCCGACCACACCTTTGACGACCACCCTTCGCTGGACGTGCTGCTCGTGCCCGGCGGGAACGGTACCCGCACCGAGGTGACCAACCCCGTCCTCATCGAGTGGGTTCGCAAAGCCTCCGCCCAGGCCGCCTGGACCACCAGCGTCTGCACCGGGGCCCTCCTGCTGCACGAGGCGGGCGCGGCCCGCGGCCGCCGGGTAGCCACACACCACGCCTTCGAAGACACCCTTCAGGCGCGCGGGAACATCACCGTGGTCCGCGACGCACGCTTTGTGGTCGACGGTGAACTGGTCACCAGCCAGGGAGTGTCCGCCGGAATCGACATGGCACACTGGCTGGTTGGCCAGCTGCACGGCCGCGATCACGCCCGTGCCGTGAGCCGTTACATCCAGTACGAGCCTGCCCCGGGCTACTTCGCCAACGAGCCGATAGCCCGCTGAGAATCAGGCCAGCGCCGGGGACGGCCCGATCGGGGGACAGGCCGTCCCCGGCGCGCACACCAGCCACAGCGGAGCACGACCAAGGCCCGGCTGATCATTGTCGCCAAGAACCACCGCTGCACCATCAACTCGCCTAACTGATCATGCCCTTCGCCCACAAAGCCTGGGCCGACCTCCAACACCCCGACGACGGCAAAGTCCGCTTCGACCACGACCACTACCTCAAGATCTGGTCACTCACGAACCCGAAGATCGCCGCCGACTTCCGGCTCCTCGACGAAGCACAGGACACCAACCCCGTCGTCGAGCAACGCTGTTTCCCATCCGACCTTGTGCACCAGGCTGCTGGCGGCCTCGTATCCGTGAAGCACGGCGGCAACCGACCCCGGGCCTCCGTTGCCCGACTCCATCAGGGCACCTTCCACCGCGGCCAGGAGCGTACCGAGCAGGACCGGGACGTCCTTCGGGCTGCTGCCGTCGGCTGGGCAACTGGTGCCGAGCGCGCTGATCGCCTCCGCCAGTCGCCGCGGGTCCGTCCTCGGTGTCATTGGCGCTCTCGGTTGCAGTCCCAATTCGCCGACGCCCTGGTCCACCTCGCCGCCGAACTGGAGCGCCGCCTCGGCCTCGACGGCGACCTGGACGACGTGCCGAGCTTGATCGTCGCGGTCGACGAGGCCCACGCCACGCTGCGCCAGCTCGCCCGCTACTGGGAGACCTTCCCGCAGAAGGACGACCTGAAGACGTCCCCGGCCATCGCCGCGCTCAGCCCCGCCCTCGGGCCCGGGCACGGTCCACACCGTGGTGGGCGGGCGTGGTCGGGTCAGTTGCTGGTGATGGAGGGGATGGCTGTGGGTGGGGTGCGGCTGTCGAAGAGGAAGAGCTGACCTGGGTCGTCCGGGCGGCAGGAGAGTTGGACCACGGGGGTCCATTGCGTCGGTGGGCCTGCGGGGACCGAGGCGCAGGTGCCGGTGTGGGCGGGGACGAGGCGGTAGCGGGCGCGGCCGGCGGGTTGGAGCCGGAAGCGTTCGGCGCTTCCGCGGTGGCCGCAGTAGTCGTCCATCAGTTGGGCACCTGCGCGTGTGCTCCCGCCCGTCACGCCAAGGCAGCCGTATCCGAAGACCGGGTGGAGGGAGCGGATGCGGTAGGCGCCGCCTTCAACCGGTTCCACGGAGTAGGCCGGGACGGCTTTCGCGCAGGTGGCCTGGTAGATGCGGCCGCCGCTCTCCCCCTCCCGTTCGGACAGACAGAGCGACGAGGCGGCGGAACGGATGCGGTAGACGCCCGGCCGGGGACCGGACAGCGCAGGGCGGGGCGTGGCGGAGGCGGAAGCCGCACCGGTGACATATGTCTGGCCTGTATCGTCCCCGGCGAGGCGGGTGACCGCCAGGGAGCCGCCGACCACGGCCAGCAGCGCCAAGGAGGCGCCGCCGAAGAGACGACCGCGCGCCGACCGTCTCGGGCCCGTAGCCTTCCTCTCTTCAGGGGACGGTTCCCCCTTGCGAGCGCGGCCTGCGTCAATGCCGTCCACCACCGGGGTGTCCTCGGGGGCGGTGGCGTGGGGACCGCCGCGGGCCAGATCGCGATAGGCCCCCAGCCAGCGTTCGACGTCGGCCGGAGAGCCACCGCAGGCACGGACGAAAGCCTCCACGACCTCAGAGCGGGGGAGCGAGCCGCGGCTGAGCGTACCGGCAAGGGTGCTGGCCGGGAGCACGTCTCCGCGTTCTTCAGCGCGCACGGCCAACTGCCGGTACGTCAGACCGGACAGGTCCTTCATGGCCCGCATCACCAGGACGAACTCACCTGGTGTCCTGGCTCGCCGGGGATCGGGTGACTGCTCGTCGGGCATGTCCGCCCACCCCCTCCGCTTTCCCCTGTGCTCGGAACACCGGACAGGCTTGCAGAGCGTGAGTTGGACACACAAGAGCAAATCGAGCTGTTCGGGGCGCAGCGTCGGAAATCGGGGCGGGAAAGGTGGGACGCCCGTACTGGAACCACAGGGGTCTGCAAAGCTTCAGCGCGAATTCTCCGCACTTCCTCGGTTCACGCGCTCTCGCGCTTTCCGACCATCACGCCGCGTGCCGAGACGTCGGTGTCAACCGCAAGACGGGCAACCGCTGGACCGACGCACGCATGGTGAAGAACACGACCAGTGGGGATTATGCCGACGCGCCGCTCGGCGACAGCGAACGCGGACAACAGTCCGACCTGCCCGGCTGACCAGCCCGGACATGGCCGGCGCCTGTCCCGAACATGTCCCGGACAGGTTTTGTGCTGACACTCCGAGACCCAGGGAGCAAGCTCAAAACATCCGACCCGACGGGAAGCCCGAGCACGGGTAACCGTCCAACATCCCTCACTACAAGTGGAGGTCACCTATGAGAATGCGATTGGCCGTCGCGGCGGCTGTTCTGGGTGCTACCGCCGCTGTCGCCGCGCCGGCGACGGCGACTGCTGCCCCGTCAACGATCTCTTCGTCCTGGTACGACACAGGAGAGGACTTCAACAAGAAGGCCGCGTGCAACCAGCGCGGTCAGTGGTACGTGGACAACCACACCAACGTCATACGGTGGCGCTGCGACTGGACCTCGAACAGCAGGTTCCACCTGGACGTGCTGCTCCGCTGATCCAGGCAGTTCAAACGGTCCGTCCCTCTGCAAGAGGGGCGGACCGTCGACGTGTTGGCGGCCGGTGACGTGGTGGGCAGCAGACCGGTGTGGGGGTTACCGTCCGCTTCGATTCCGCGCGCGGCCGGCAGGCGGTAGACACAGATGCCCCTCAGCCCCCCTTGCGGTCGGAGCGGTCAGCGTGTCCACGAATTCATTCGGTCAAACCGTTTCCGATGCTCACGCTCAGGCGACGTGCCGCACCGTAGGCGCCGTACGCATGGGTAAGCAGCGTCAGGAGACACCGGGTGGAGCCCTCCGGTCCCTCAGGCCCGCAGGGCCTCACCCTCGTGGGGCCGGCCTCACGGGCGCACAGGAGGACATCGCCAGAGCTCGATGGTGCGCGTGTTGCACAGACCATCGGCCTCGCCCAGCGCCTTCAGGACGCGACGCCGCTCCATGGTGCGCGGGGATGTGTCGCAGCGTGGCGGCCGGGTGGCCGGGACTGCTGAACTCGCGGTGCTGGCCAGGGAGGGCGCAGGACGGTGATGCGGACGGCGGGGCGGCGAACGACACGCTGTCCTGGCACTTGGCCCTGGCCAGCGCGAGGCGGTCCACCGCCAGTCCTCGACCGTCGAGCGGGCCACCCCGACGTCGTCCCGCGACGCCCGGTGCGCCGGACTGAGGATCGGAGGCAGTGGCGGGGCCAGGGGCCGGCCACCAGGGTATTCATCTGTTGTGTATCGACGACTGGTGAACTTCTGAACTTCCGTACCAGGAGCAGCCACGTGCTGTTCTAGGGCTCGTGAGGCAGCTGAGGAGGAAGAGATGCTTACCGAGAGGCTGTTCCGGACTGACGACTTACCGCCGGCGGACCGGTTCGACTGTTGGCGGGATCTGATGTCGAAGACCCTCTGCCCCATGGACATGAACAGCGATCGCGCGGCGCAGTTTCAGGCTCAGACACGGCTGTTGGAATTGGGCCCGGTCAGTGTGTGGCCAACGATTGTCGAGCCGATGAGCTGGCGGAGAACGCCCCGTCTGATTCGGCAGTCCGATCCGGAGAACTACCATGTCACGCTCCCGATCGCCGGGTCGGTCGGCGTCACCCATGCGGGCCGGGAAGCCGTCCACGGCCCCGGGGGGATGCATGTGGCGGACACCTCACAGCCGTTCCACTGTGTCACCGGCGCCCTGCACGCGGTGGGCCTGGAGGTGCCCAGAAAACTGGTGCCCCTGCGCAAGGAGCGGGCCGACCTGCTGCTCACCCGGCGGCTGCCGGCAGAGGAGGGGTACGGGAGCCTGCTGGCGCAGTTGCTGGAGCAGTTAGCGAAGGGCACCGGACCGTACGGCCCCGCGGACGGCCCCCGGTTGGGCTCGATCATCGTCGATCTGCTGTCGGCGCTGCTCGCCAACGTCCTTGACGCGGACAGGTCGCTCCCACCGGAAGCTCACCGACAGGCCCTCGTGCTGCGTATTCGGGCCTTCGTTCAGCAGCATCTGCACGATCCGCAACTGACCCCACGCAGCATCGCCACCGCTCACCACATCTCCACCGGCTACCTGCACCGCCTCTTTGGGCACGAAGAGGAGACGATCGCGGCCTGGATCCGCCACCAGCGCCTGGACCGTGCCCGCCGCGATCTTGGTGACCCCGTTCTCGTCGCTACCCCCATCCGCGCTATCGCCGCCCGCTGGGGCTTTTCTCGCGCTGCCGACTTCACCCGAGTCTTCCGCGCTGCCTACGGCATGCCGCCCAGCGACTACCGGAACCACGCACTCACATCGGTCCGAGGAGACGCATCTCTAAGCCATTGATGACCCATTGCTAACGACATCTCATGGTGTACACCGGCAAGCTGGTGATGGCCTCGCCGCCGACGAAATAGGGAAACGGTGCGGGGCGATCCACATCACGAGCCGAAGGAGCATGTCTTGAAGATGCGTATCGGTCGGGTCGTCGCAGGCACGATGGCGCTTGCCGCCACCACCATCATGGCGACCTCAGAAAGCGCCGCTGCCAGCGTCACACCCCGCATCGGATCGGACCACACGTACTCCGGGCGACAGAACACACCATCCGTTCCCCTGCACAAGGGGATCGGTATGGCTCACCACCAATACCGCGTTGCCGTGTACACCGGCGACAAGGCGGGTGCTGGCACCGACGCGAACGTCCACCTCACCATCTACGGCACCAGGACCTACGTAAAGCACAAGCTCGACAACTCCCAGAACAACTTCGAGCGCGGCAAGACCGATCGCTTCACTCTCGGCCTCCGCGATGTCGGCCGGCTCAAGAGCATCACCATCTGGCACGACAACAGTGGTGAGAAGCCTGGCTGGTTCCTGAAGAAGGTCACGATCGACGGCGTCACGTTCAAAGCCGACCGGTGGGTTGCCACGGACGAAGATGACAAAAACCCCTGGGTGCACCTTGAGCGCAGCTGAGCACCATTAGCTTCCGTGATACTCACCGCACTTGGGGGTGAGCGACCTCTGCGGATCGGGGGCGCGCCGGCGCAGGCCACGCGGTGTTCTCGTACGGTGCGTAACGCAGTTGGCGGCGGAGCTACGGGAGGACGATAACGATGCCCCTGGGACCCGATGGCGGCCCCGGGGCATCGTTCGTGCGGCTCGCACGGACCGCAGTATTCGACACGAGGGTTTGGTCCCGTCGCAGGCCGCGGCCGTCTCCGTGCCGGGCAGGCGGTAGTGAACTCCACCAGGCGGTGATCGCGGCGCGGGTGGCGCGCGAGGCGGCGCGGGCCTCGCGCCAGTCCCCGCCGGCCAGCCGCGCTTCCTCCCGTAGCCACACGGCCCGGCGGTGGTCGGCGAGCGCGGCCACCAGCTCGGTCACGCCGTCCACCGCCTCCCTCCGGTGCGCCGCAGCGTCGGCGGCGGGCGCTCGGCACGCTGGCCGCGCTGCTGGAACCAGGCGGGGAGCGCCGCCCCGGCCAGGGTCTAAGATCGCGATCGCGGTCTGCCACATGGTGGATGAACCTCCATAATTCAGCTCGTTCAGCTCGTTCAGTTGGGCATTGCCGGTGCAGAAGCGGGCAGTTCGGCGATGCGGGTCAGAGCAGGCTGGTGATGTGCTCCTCCCAGCGGTGAAGCCAGTCGCGGTGTTCGGCCTCCCCGGTGGCGGGGACGGCCCGCAGGGTCTCGGGCAGGGTGATTTCCTCCGGCGCCCAGGTGCTGTCGTTGAAGTAGCAGGTCCACACTGCCTGGCGGGTGGAGTTGATGACGACCGTGCCGGAGGTGGGGGTGTCGCTGTTGTTCATCGAGGTCGACAACTGCTTCGGGGGCGCGGCCCGGATCGCTGCCAAGGTCGACACGTACATGCGGTTCTGCCGGCGGAGGTACCACGAGGTCAGAGCCGTCGGGTTACCTAAGCGCCGGGTCAGTCGGTCGGGCACCGTCTCCCGCCGGGGTGAAGATCAGCCGCCGTCGATGTGGTCAAAACCGCGCAGCACGGGGCCAGCTCCTGCGATATCTCGCTTCCTTGCCTGTTGTTGACGTTCTTCTCTGGTAGCGGCGTCTGTGCAGGCCAGAGCCGCATCGCATGAGCTCTGAGAAGCAACAGCTGTGGGGTCAGCGCTGGCTGTGCGGAGGGCCCTTCACGCGTGTCGCTCACCGGGCATGACGGAGGCGGATGAAGATTGCCTCCCGTGTGGCCGGAGATCGTTTGCCAGTGACCTGAGGCGCTTGCTCGGTATTGGGTTGGAGTTCGACCGGACGCGCACGGCAGAGTGGCGTCATGACTGAGCTGTGGGCACATAACCTGACCTGGGCGGAAGTGGACCCGCTGCGGCATCCGTTCGAACTGGACGAGGATGCGGCGAGGACGTTGACCGGTCTTGTAGTGCCCCTGCTGCCCAGTCCCGAGGCCGCTGACGAGCACCGTCGACGCTCGCTGGACCCTGTCACCGAGTTCCTGGTGGACCGGTACGGCCGGTGGGCCTGTGGGTGGAATTGGTCGATGGGTGAGGGTGACACCGACGGTGGGATCGTCGGCGTGTGGTGCTGCTCGCCGCATTCCGTGACAACGGCGGAAGCGACCGCCCCGCTGGTCGTCGCGGCCCTGTGCGAATGGCGTGACTGGTTGGAGGATCTGGCGGAGCGCTTTGCCGCCCTCACGCCGCCGTCGCAATCGGAGAAGGCCTTGGTGGACCCCTGGCATTGGGAACGGGCGTGCACGCGACTGGTCACCGTGGTGGCCGACCGGACGCAGGCCGAGAGCGGCTGGTACGGGCACTGCATGCAGGTCCTCGGATGGTTCCTCGCCTACAACGGCATCGACGAGGAGCGAGCCCGGGAGATGGTCGAGAGCGCGGTCGGCGGCCGGTTCGGCAGTTGGATCGCGCCGGACGTCACGGTGGTCGACTCGGTGAGTTCCCGCTTCGCCCAGACCGTGGGCGGGCACCGATGACCTGCGGGCGCGGCCACCAGGCGGATGCTCTCGCCGACTGGCTGCGCATCCGTGCGGGGATCGCCTGGCCGCGCTGGAGCGGAGAGCGTCCCATCTCAGGAGTATCGGCTCGTGACGGCTTCCGGGACTTCTTCACGGCAACGCGAGGTGACCGCGACCCCCAGGGAACCGCGCAAGTCCTGACCGCCCTCGACCTGGCCCTCGCCGACGCGGAGCAGGGCAGGCCGCTGACCTTCACCCGCATGGCGAACTGGCAGCGGACCGTGCTGTGCCGCGACTCTGTCGGCTTCCGTACCGTGCCGGCCTTCGCGAAGGGCGGCCGGGAGCGCTACGGCCTCACGCCGGACACGCGTGCGCAGTTCGAGGGCTGTCTGTCCGAGAGCGCTCAACCGAACCTGCCCCTCCCCTCACGCGCTGCCCGAACCTACCTCGACGTCCTGTTCTTCCATCCGTTCGAGGACGGCAACGCCCGCGCGGCCATGCTGGCGATGGCCTTCGTCCTGGCCCGCGAAGGCGTCCCGCTCGACCAGGTGCACCCCCTACAGACCACCCGCTGGGCTGACGACGTCGAGGGCGCGGCCGATCTTGCGGTGCTGCTCGGCATTCTTATCTCCGCGGCGGAGCGCCGCCTGTCCAGCGGGAGGCAGTCATGACCGAACGCGACGTGATGCTCAACGAACTCGCCCAAGGGCTGCGCCCGATGTCACAGGGCGTCGAATGGTTCGACGCGCTGGGCCCGGAGGAACAGTCGGAGACGTTGCTGTTTCTGCGACATCACTGCGTCCAGGCGCGCGCTGTCACCGAAGACGGCCCAGAGAGCATCCGCCGCGCCGGGCTGCGCTCGACGCATACGCCTGCGGTACTCATCACACGTGGTCGGATCGACCTTCAGCTCGGGAAGATCGCCGGGCTCACCCCTCTCGACGAACGCCGCAAGGCGTTCCGGCTACTGATCGCGGTACTCGCGATCGCCGACGGACGGCGCCGTGATCGCTTCTGCTCCGGAGGGTGCGGGCACTGGTGGCACAGGCTGCCCGCCGCTGACTGATCGCATTGGTCAAAGGGGTGGCGGGCCTGACTGGGCTGCCCGGCCGTCGCTGCACAGGTCCAGGACCTGCAGGTGACCCCGCCTGCGCCGACCTCGCGAGGCTATGACGGCGGAGCCTGGAGCCGGGGCAGGGGAATCACCCGTGCGTCAGGCTGCTGTCCGGTGAGTGCGGCGTTCTCCAATGCGAGGAGGTTGATCGCAGCGGCATAGACCTGGATCGATCCCTTCTTCCAGTTCAGCGCAGTGCTGGCGCAGGTCGGCGTACTTCTTCTTGAGCTGTTCGTGCTCACTGAGCTTGCGGCTGAACGCCTTCGGTGTGCCGTCCTGGGCCTTGGCCCGGGCCTGGAAGAGATCCTTCAGGTCGAGGTGCTGGTGGGTGAGGTGCCAACGTTTGACGCCGGCTTCGATCGAGAGCTGCGTGATGCTGAGGCGCCCGGTGGACCGCAGCGGCGTGCCGGCGAGGAGGCGGTCCATCGCGGCAATGTTCGCGACGCGGACCGGATCAACGTTGGTGGGAGCGGTGTTGGTCACGGGTTCTCCGGTTCGTGGGTATCGAGGATCGATCCGCTGCAGTCGCTGGAGTTCGAGGCGTTCGCGTTCGTGTCGGATGGACGGAGCGAGCGGGTCATCGACGGCATCGGCGAGCTCGTGGTGCTGTTCGCGTAGGTGCTGGATGTCGCGGTCAATGCGGGCGATGTTGCGGCACTTCCGCCGGCAGTCGTCGGTGTCCGGGGTCACCAGCGGACCGCTGACGGCTCCGCGTATCTGGCAGAACGCGGGGCGGGGTCGAACACGCAGGTCATGCCGTGGCCATGGTGGATTTGGAGGAGTGGGTTTCCCCGCAGGTCGCGGGCCTGCCGGTCGCTGGTCAGGACGTGTCCGGCGAACTGGCGGTCGGCGCCACGGCGAGCATGGCCTTCAGCTACGCCCCCGCCAACCGCTACCACGGCCTGAGCCGCGAGGATGTCGACCTTCTCGCCACCGTCGCCGACACCACCATCGAGGCCGTGCAGACCGCCCACAAAGCCGACCTCGACGACTGGGCACGCGAGCAACAACTCCGAGACCACCCGGACCTGGCCGTCCTCGACACAGACCTGGACCGCAGCGCGCTCCGCTTGTGACCTGCAGCAGCGAACGGCCGGCCCGCGCCGTTGTCGAGGTCAGGCGCCGGCGGCGCGCAGCGGGCGCAGGGTGCGCAGGTGGCCGACAGGCACCGTCCCACACTTCGTGGAGCAGCGCCTGTGCCTTCCCCAGGCGATACTCCCACCCGCGCACCTGCCCGGCGTCCGGTCTTTGCTCCAGGGGTTGTTGGTCATACGGCCTGCCGCACGGTCCGACGTTGGCACGCCACCAGCTGGGCCCACGGAGGGGGTGTTCAAGTCTCCCCCGCGAACACAGTGTGGCCCCGGTCCGGAGGTCTTCTCGGTACCCTCGTCACGACGAGGGAGACGATCGTGACGTTCGAGCCCATCGCGGACCTGCGGGCCGCGCTCCAGCAGGCCGTAGCAGAGCTGGCGTTCGAGGCAGGGCGGCAGGCGGCCACCGACCCGGAGCGGGCGGAGCACCTGATGGCTGCCACCTCCACAATGGAGGAGACCGTGCAGCGCACCGCCACCGCCCGGCCGTAGAGACTTGCGACGCTGATCAGCGTCGCAAGTCTTGCCTTGCGATTGGGGGTCGGGGACAGCACCATCCGATCCGCCATTCACGGCCTCAGTTGGACCGTGGTCACGGATCCAGCCCCAGTCCCCATCGCAACGAGCCCCGGCCGGCCGGGTACTCGCCGCCCCGCCTGTCGCCTTTGTCAATCCCAGACAAAGGCTGCCAACCATGCTGATCCTGCATCAGACCGAGCCTGTGCGCTGACAGCACGCAGCGATCAGCATGAAGGTCATGTCAGAGCGTCCGCGGCGCCTGTTGCTCGGCGCAGCGTCGTTCGCTTCCAGGTGTGCGCCTGCTTGGTCTCCAGCTCCTTAACCGGGCCCTGAGCTGCTTGTTCTTGTCCTCACAGGCTACGTACCACGAGGGGAGGCACACCGCTCAAGAGAGTACGATCTTGGTGACTAATGATCATCTATGGGGGAGACGCATGCGCTTGAGCTCCGCCACGCACATAGCCGGAGTCGTACTCGCCCTGTCCGTCACCGTGGGGGCGACTGCCGCTCACGCGAGTGCCGGTGACGCGCGGTCCGCCTCGTCGGCATCAGGGACAGAGGCATCGACCAAGTCCGCAGTGGGCGAATACAGCAAGGTCATCAAGAAGTCGCACAAGGGGAACTGCACGAACCGGAAGAACGAAATTGCGCGCTGTACGGCGCAAACCAAGGGCATGACCTGCATGATCAACAAGACGGCAGCGGCGACGCGCACCATCGATGCGGGCTCGGCCTGGACCGCGGCGGTGTCGCCGCCAGCTTGAACATCAGCGATGCCCAAACGCAGTCCGTCTCGGTGATCTGCAGTTCCCCGGTGAAGAAGGGGCACTCGCTCGTCGCCTACCCGAGCGGTACCCGGTACACGTACAAGATCGAGAAGCACATCACCACTCCCATTGACTACAAAGCCGGCACGAGTGGGTGGAAGCACGCTTTCAACCCCGCGCCTGCAAAGGTTAGTTGCAAGGTCAAATGATCCGCTTCGGTAGCCGAGGTATGAACACCGCACCGCCCGTCCGTGCCATGATCGCAGTCGCTGCTGCGGCCGCGATGATGTTGAGCGGATGCGGCACGCACGATGAGCCAGCGAAGCCCGAGCAAGTGCCGGTCGAGTCGCTCGTCGGCCAGACCGTCGATCAGGTGGAGCGCAATCTGCCGCCAGCCTCCACGATGGTGTCCTACGACTTGTCGAAGCCTGTCACTGGCGCCAAGGCCAGATATGGCACCGGGCACGACAAAGGGACGCATGCCGACTGGATCGTCGTGGCGGCGTGCGCGAATACGAAGGACGTCAAGGACGACACCCGGCTTGCGGCCGGCGTCCTGCACAAGGACGCGTACGCCGACGGCATCGCACGGAAGGCAAAGGATCATGCCTTCGACCACTACCTGGCGGAGTGCAAGTAGCTGGGTGTGACCCGGAGCCCAACCGGCTCATCGAGAGGCCCCGCTCGGCGGGGCCTCTCTCGCCATGCTGGGCACGTACGCCGACCATCTGCCAGATGATCCCGTACAACACAGTGCCCGTGCCGGCGTCCACGTCCTGATCGGCGGCTCGCTGCGGTGGGACGTGGAGACCGCGTGCTCGGCCTGCGGGCAGACGACGGCCGACTGCGGACAGCCTCTCCGCTCCGTTGCGGGATCGGCTGCTCGCCGACAACGACCCGGCCACGTTGCGCGTACCGGTCCGTCGGCGGTGCGTGTCACCGCCAGGTGGGTGCTGCGCGCCGAGCTCGGAGTCGGTCTGGCGGAGGCCAAGGCCGTCGTGGACCGCGTGCTGGCGGGGGCCCACTCGGGCACGATGCCGAGGTGGAGTACCTCGCCCGCAAGCTGCGTGAAGCCGCAGTCGACGCGGTAGCTGCCCGCCCCTGAGGGACTGTTGGCGACAGGGTGGGTGTTCAGCCGGCACCGGGGTCAAAGCTGCCGCCGGCCAGAGGTGTGCGGCGCAGGTCGGCGTAGGCGCGGACGGTGACGCCGGCCTGGCCGGGGGTATGCCAGGGGGCGGAGGGCCCGCTGGAGAGCCACAGCCCGCCGAGCGCCGTCGCGGCCCGGGTGGCGGTTGCTTCGTCGGCCGCGGTGATGTCGATGACGACCAGACCCGGTTCGCGCAGGTGCTCTTCAGACCACCCCCGGCGGCCGGCTCGTCTTCCACGTCTTCGCCGCCCTCGCGGAGTTCATCCGCGAACTCATCGTCATCGGCACCAACGAGGGCCTGGCCGCAGCCCGCGCCCGGGGCCGCGTCGGCGGACGCCCCACAGTCGCCACCGAGGAAGTCATCCGGGCCGCACGCGACCTGCTGCCCGACCCCGGCCGCTCCATCACCTCGATCGCCAAGCTGCTCGGCGTCTCCCCGGGCAACCCTGTACAACCACATCCCCGACCTACGCGAACTGCGCGCGGGCGCCGGCCCCCGCCAGCTCGAAGCCCCCGCGAAGTAGCCCAGCACGAGCAAGATCAATCCCAGCGGCACTTTCTGTACGGCAACTACTCACACCCGGATCAGCGGGGCAGGATGCGCAGTACCGCCTCGTGTTCGCCGCTGAGCCGCAGGCCTTGCTGTACTGCGGCGCTCAGGTCGAGGTCGCCGAGCAGGGTCGCGGCCAGCAGGTGCGGCGGTCCGGTCAGGGACGCGGTGGGGTGGTCGACCCGGCCGGCGTGGGTGTGCACCGAGCCGTCCTTGACTTCGATGACCAGGTCTTCGTTGCCGTCGGCGTGCAGTTGCAGGGCGATTGCCGGCTGGTCGGGGCGGTGGTCGGTCAGTGCCCGGGCGGGCATGTCCAGCCAGTGGGTGCGGAAGGTGTCGCTGCCGGCCGACTCACGCAACAGCGGAATTCCCCATCGGCTCAGTTCCTGCAGCACCGGCTCCAGCGCGCGGCCACGCTCGGTGAGGGAGAACAGGGTGGTGGCCACCGGCGGCGGGGCGGTCTCGCGGTGGATCAGGCCGGCTTCCTCGAGTTCGCGGAGCCGGTCGACCAGCAGGTTGCTGGCGATCCCGGGCAGCCCGTTGCGCAGGTCGGTGTGCCGGCAAGGACCCAGGGCGAGCAGTTCGCGGATGATCAGCAGGGTCCATCGGTCGCCGATGGTGTCCAGTGCTTTCGCGATGCCGCAGTACTGCCCGTAGGTGCGCATGCCACCACCCTACATCGCGGTGTTGAGATTCAAAACTCTCTTGTTGACTTTCTCAACAACGTCGGTCTAGCGTCGCTGCCCATGACCCCCACCCTTTCCGTGCGTCGGCTGGCCTGGGCCGGCGTCGAGATCCGTCTCGGCGACACCCGCCTGCTGATCGACCCGCTCGAGAACGTCGCTCCGCTGGCGCCGGTGATGGGGCCGCCGCACCGGCCGGTCGACCCGGTCGATACCCCGCCCGGCACCCACGCCCTCATCACCCACCTGCACCCCGACCACTACGACCACGACCTGATCGCCCGGATCGCGGCCACCGGCACGATCGGCTGCCACACCCCGAGCGCGGCCGGGCTGCGCGAGGCGGGCATCACCCCCGTTGCCCAGGACCTGGGCCAGTCACGCCGCATCGGAAAGCTGACCGTCACCCCGGTGACCTCGCTGGACTGGCGGGGCAACGACTGTGACCAGGTCGCCTGGGTCGTCGAAGGCGCCGGCCGGCGGGTCATCCACTGCGGCGACACCCAGTGGCACGGCAGCTGGTGGCAGATCGCCCGCGACCACGGCCCGTTCGACGTCGCGTTCGTCCCGGTCAACGGCGTCATCGCCCACTTCGAGGGCTACGCGGCCAATGTCCCGGCGACCATGACCCCCGAGCAGGGCGTCGAGGCCGCCGTCGCACTCGGCGCCGGCACCGTCTGCGCCATGCACTACGGCCTGTTCCACAACCCGCCGTTCTACACCGAACAACCCGACATCGAGCAGCGCTTCCAGCACGCCGCCGACGAGCGCGGCATCACCGCGGCCCTCATCGCCGACGGCCAGCCCGTCCTCTGACCATCAGAAACAAGGAGCAACACATGAAGATCGTCCTGTTCGGTGCCAGCGGCAACATCGGCCGGCCCACCACCGAGGAACTACTGCGTCGCGGCCACACCGTCACCGCGGTCACCCGAGCCGGCCACGTCGACGGACTCAAGCACGAGGCCCTGACCGTGACCACCGGTGACGTCACCGACCCCGCGGCGGTCGCCGGCCTCGCCGCCTCCCACGACGCCGTGCTCTCGGCCGTCGGCCCCCGGATCGGCCAGGAGAACGACCGCGCCACGATCGTCGGTGCCGCCCGTGCGCTGATCGACGGTCTCCGCCGAGCCGGCGTCACCCGCCTGGTCACCATCGGCGGTGCCGGTAGCCTGCGCACGCCGACCGGCGCCCGGGTCATGGACGACCCGGACTTCCCCGCGCTGTGGAAGGCCAACGCCGAGGCCCAGTCCGAAGCGCTCGACCTCTACCGCGGCGTGCACGACCTCGACTGGACGTACGTGTCGCCCGCCGCGGTCATCGGAGCGGGCGAGCGGACCGGGGCCTACCGCAGCGCCGGGGACACCCTGCTCACCGACGACGACGGCAACAGCCGCATCTCGTACGCCGACTACGCGATCGCCTTGGCCGACACGATCGAGAGCGGCACCGCGATCCGCCGCCGCATCACCGTGGCGTACTGAGCCATGAGCAACGACGCCGCCGGCCGGCACACCCGATTCATCGTCCTGCTCGCAGCGCTCGTGGCCCTGGGACCACTGTCCATCGACGGCTACCTGCCCGGACTGCCGGACCTCGCCGGCGACCTGCGCGCCAGCGCCGCGGCCACCCAGCTCACCATCACCGCCTGTCTGGCCGGGCTGGCCATCGGGCAGCTGATCGCCGGGCCGCTGAGTGACACCTACGGCCGGCGGCGTCCGTTGCTGGCGGGCCTCGCCCTTTACACGATCGCCAGCGCGCTCTGCGCGGTGGCGCCCGACGTCCGGACCTTCGTCGGCCTACGCCTGGTCCAGGGCATCGGCGGGGCGTTCGGCATCGTCATCGCCAACGCCATGGTCCGCGACCGCACCTCCGGAACCCGCACCGCACGTCTCTTCTCCGCACTGACCTTGATCACCGGCCTGGCGCCGGTGTTCGCGCCGGTCCTCGGCGGCCAGCTACTGCGCGTCACGGCCTGGCCTGGAATCTTCGTGAGCCTGGCCGTACTCGGCGCCGTGATGCTGGCGGCCTCCGCCGCAGGACTGCCGGAGACCCGGCCCTCCGCGTCACGCCAGCCGCTGCTGGCTGTCGTCGGGCAGCTGCTCAGCGACCGGGTCTTCACCGGGTACGTCCTGGCCAACGGCCTGGTCTTCGCGGCGATGTTCGCCTACATCTCCGGCTCGCCGTTCGTCCTGCAGGAAATCCACGGCCTGTCACCGCAGCAGTACAGCGCCGTGTTCGCCGTCAACGCCGCCGGACTCATTGCGGCCGCCCAGATCAGCGGCCGGCTGGTGGCCCGGGCCGGCGCCCGCGTGCTGCTGCTCGCCGGTCTGCTGGGCGCGACAGCCGGTGGCACCACGGTCCTGGGCGCGGTGCTGACACGGGCACCTCTGCCCGTGCTCCTGATCGGCCTGTTCGTCCTGGTCTCCAGCGTGGGCCTGGTCATGCCGAACGCCGCGGCCCAGGCCCTGGCCGACCACGCCGGACACGCCGGGTCGGCAGCCGCTCTGCTCGGCTTCAGCCAGTTCATGTTCGGCGGGGCACTTGCTCCGCTGGCCGGCGCGGGTGGCGCCACCGATGCCTTGCCGATGGGAATCATCGTCGCCGTGCTGCCGGCGCTCGCTCTGCTCACACTCGGCGTCCTCACCCGGTCGATGCCCGGTGAGCGCACTCGCAGGCCGGCTCGCCAAGGACCTGCCGGGCACCGGCGACCGCGCCGGCACATCGATCGCAGACGAGCCGGCATCCAGTGAATCGGGCCAGCGTCTGGCGAACAGGGTGATTCCGCGATCAGCGTGACAGACGTACGACGACGGTCGGGTGCAGCGACGCGTGGAACGCGTTCCCGCCCGTCTGGGGCACCTGCTCGCATCCCTGCAGCTGCCCGCATTCGTGGAGGGCCGCTATTTCGACGTACTCGCGTTGCGGCCCGTACGGAACTGGCGCACAAACGCCTCGTCCGCACCGGTCAACGTGAAGTACCGAATCAGCTCAGCCCGGTCGATCTCCGGGAAACCCCGAAGCAACGCCTCAGCTACTCCGCACCGTGGGTCAGGGATAGGACATCGGGGCCGACAAGGCCTACTCCTCCCGCGCGATCCGCGAACACCTGCGCAAGCGCAAGATCCGCGCAGTCATTCCACAGCCCGCCGACCAGATCGCCAACCGCAAGCGCCTGGTCAACGCCGCGCTGGGATGGACCGGCAACCCTGACCTCCCCACCTGCGGACCCTCAGCAGATCACCCTGCTGCTCACCGGCACCGCTCGCGCCGTCACCGCCGGCGTCCGCCGCGCGGCGGACCTGCTGCCTGTCGATCCTCCCTCTAGTTGCGATATGCAGATGGCTATGACATGCAGTGTTGAGAGTTCATGTAGGAAATCTTGGTCCTACTGTTGACCTGGGGTGGTATGCACATGTGGGCTTGTCTGCTGTGCGATGTAGGCCAGTTGGCCTGCTGTGCTTGAGGTAGAGAGAGAATGTTGTAACTAGATCGATAATGCTCTTGGAGGCGTGTCGATTGAGGGCGGCACGAATACGCCTTTTGCTCCTAATATGATGCATGTCAATGGGAGCTGTGGATGCGGCTTCTGTGCGGTGGGTAATGCTGGCTGAAGGCCGCGATTGTCGTTCCTCGTGATGGACTTGGCGCTGCTGGTCATCACCAGCAACAGGAGGCCTCCGGCACAGCCGGAGGCCCCGGCCGAGAATTGACGAAAGGCCCCCGCCGAACATGGTGGGGGCCCTTAGGCGCCGGGAGTTGGCGATCCAGCCAGCTGCCGGCGCCTGATGGATCAGTGCTGCTGGATCCAGAGAGCGAGCCAGCCGACTATCGCCGTTCCCAGGGCTGTCGACGCGCCGCGGACGAGACCGGTTGTTGCCTCCTTCGACAGGCGTAGCAGGGCCTTGCGCCGGGTGGAGACAACGGCGGCGCGGGGCTTTTGTAATCCGTGAGTGCTCGTAGGCTCAGCGGTGGACACGACGACTCCTTCACAGTGGTGATCGTGGTTCAGATGCAGAACGGCTCCCTGTTGCACCAGGGAGCCGTTCGTCAATTGTCCCGCAGGGCGGTCCGGCTGACCGGAGCCGTGCCCGGCGGACGTTTTCTGCGCCCGCACCACCTACCCACTGACCTGCATGCATGACAGGGCGTCAGGGTGCGTTGCAGAAAGTATTTGTTCGTTCGGTGAGGCTTGGTCACTTTCCGCGTGACAACGTGAGTCATCGCGAGGTATCCCTGGACTTTCTGCGTCAACGAGGGGGAACCATGGGGCGGGTCTTGCGCATGCCAACCGAGGAACAGCTGCCGCCGGGCCCGCGGAGGGAGTTCGTAAAGGCCCTCTTCAGCTACTACCGATCAGCCTCCAGGCCGACGCTGCGCACGATCGCCGAGCTGATGCGGCAGAAGTCCCCAGATGCGACCGGCAGCCCGGAGACGGTCCGCCGCACGCTGTTGGGGCTGTCAGTTCCGACCAGTTGGAGCACGGTCGATTCGCTACTCGTGGTGCTGTGCGACCTGGCACAGATAGACCCCGAGCCGGCACCAGTCGATGACGACCTGTGGATCCGCTCGGGGACCAGAGCGGAGATCAAGGCGCTGTGGAACGCTGTGCTCGACGGCGCTGACGAAGGCGACCTCTGGGGCAGAGAAGGCACACAGACCTATCCGGAACCTCCGGAGTACAGCGACGAACCTCCGTTTTGAGCTGCCTGGTGCATTCCCATGGGCCGCGGCTCAGTCGATCTGGAGCTCACGCTCCGGGCGGCACAGTGCGCAGGCCTCCACCCCAGCGTCGGCGCCTCGACGGCCGCGCGGCGGGTGATCGGCCGCACCCGGGGCTGCCCGGCGGTGCACTGGCCGTGGTGGATGGCCACCGGACTCGGATCGGCGTCGACGGTCACCTGCACCGTCCAGGCCGGCGGCGGCACAGCGCGGGCAGCCTCCTGCTCCTGCTCCCGTTGCTCGGCCTGTCATTTCTCGTGATGGACTTGGGATCGGGGCGGCGGGGGCCGCTCCGTGGCTTGGTGCTGTCTTTTCCATCTGCCGGACGGTTCTCATGGCGTCCCAAGCCCCGCACAGCACAGTCGCCCGTGTATAGGAGCGAGATGCAATTACGTCCCCACCAGCAAGAAGCCCTGGCCGCGATCCTGGCAGCAGTCCGACAGGGCCGGCGACGGATGACCGTCGTGGCCGCCAGCGGCAGCGGCAAGACCCTCATCGCCCAGCGCGTCTCCGCCGAACTCGCCCGCCGGGGAGCGACGCTGGTGCTGGTGCCGACCAAAGCGCTGGTGGTGCAGACTGCCCGTAAGTGGCGTGAGGCCGGGTACCGCGGCCTGCTGATCGGCGTGTGCTCCCTGTCCCAGGACGACAGCGGCCTGTCGTCCCGGGAGCTCACCATGACCAGCAACCCGGCCGCCATCGCGGCTCAGGTGGCCGGGTCGCCCGGGGCGGCGGTGGTGGCGACCTATGCCTCCCTGCGCCACCTGGCGGCCGCACACTCTAATGGCCTGGGCGCCTGGGATCTACTGATCGCCGACGAGGCCCACCGCACCTGCGCCGCGTTCGGCGAGGGTTGGGGCACCGTCCACGACGACACCCTGATACCTGCTGCCACTCGTCTCTACATGACAGCCACGCCGAGGGTCTGGGCCGCTCGCGCCGACGCCGGTCTGCTCGATTCCGAGGATCGTAGGCCCCTGGCCACGATGGAGCACGAAGAGGTGTTCGGCCCCATCGTCTACCGCCTGGGCATGGCTGACGCCATCGAACGCGGCATCGTTGCCGATTACCAGGTCTTGGTCGTTGTCGTGGACGACCAGGACCGGGATCTGCTCAGCATCCTCAACGATCCCCATCCCGCTGGCACCGCGCACCACGACGGCCTGCGCAACGCCGCCGTACAGGTCGCCGTCGTGCGTGCCATCCACGAACACAAGTTGCGCAGGATCCTGGCCTTCCACAACCGCGTTGAAGCCGCGACCGGGTTCGCCCGTACCCTGCCGCAGACCGCCGCCAAGGTCCACGATCCACTGCGCCGCGACCATCTGTGGTCGCACGCCGTCTACGGCGAGCAGGACGACACCGTGACTCAGTCCCTGCTCGCGGCTTTCGACGACCCCGGGCAGGATGTCGCGGTCCTGTCGAACGCCCGCATGCTCAACGAGGGCGTGGACTTGCCCGACCTGGACGCTGTCGTCTTCGCCGCGCCCCGTTACAGCACCATCGACGCCGTCCAAGGAGTCTCCCGTGGCCTGCGCCAGACCCCGGGCGCGGGCAAGCGCACCACCTTGCTGATTCCTGTCTATCTGCCCGAGACTGGCGACGGCTCCGACATCCTCGAAAGTTCCGACTTCGCCGCCCTGATCGCAATCCTGCAGGCTCTGCGCTCACATGACGAGTCGTTCATGGATCGCGTCACCCTGCCCCCGCCGACCCGCCCCAACACTCTGATCACCCGCGACCTGCTCTACAGCGACCCCGAACGCGCCGCCCAACTCGCCCGTGTCCTCGGCCTGAAGGTACTCGTCCCCGCCGCCGGGACCTGGACCGATGGGCTGCGCTCCGCCACCGATTACCATCGCTCCTTCAACCACCTGAACGTCCCCTTCGACTACACCGACGAGGACGGCTTCGGCCTGGGCCAGTGGACCGCCAGCCAGCGGCTTCACCACCTGCTGGGGACCCTGCCTGCCGAGCGCCGCACCGCACTGGAACGCCTCGACATGCGCTGGACGCTGCCCACCACCACCCAGGCCATGCTCGACCACGCTCGCCTGTTCGCCCGCACCCACGGCCACCTCGCCTTCCCCACCACCACCGTCGTCGGCGGGTACGCGCTGGGTAAATGGTTGAGCACCTGCCGGACCCGCGCCGGCGCCGGGAGCCTGGACGTCGAGGTGCAGAGCGCCCTGGATCGAATCGACCAGTGGTGGAACCCGCCCTGGGCGCCCGCGTGGCAGTCCTACTACGCCCTGGCCAAGGCCCGTTACCGCGGCCGGGGCCAGACATGGAACCTGGCCGCGCGCACACCATCCCAGCACGACCTTGCCGCCGCCCGCTGGATGAGGACGCAGGAGACCGAGTTCTTCCGCCTGACGCCCGAGCAGCAGGACCTGCTACTGCAGATCGGAGCGCAACCCGACACCAAGATCCTGCTGCGGCCTGCCTGGGGCGTCGGCAAGAGGAACAATTTCAGCCTGGGATTGCCCCATGCAGCCCGTTTTCTGGCAGAGCAAGGTCACCTGGACATCCCCGCGGGCCACCAGGCCACGTGGGAGAGAAGTGCGAGCGGTCCTGCCGGCTCTTTCCCGCTGGGAGCCTGGTTCCATGAGCACCTCGCGACTCTGGTGACCCTGCCCCTCGACGAACGCCGCGCTCTGAACGCGCTTCGGGAACTGGCCCGCCGCGCAGCCGGGTTCGGGCATGACCCCGGCGAGCCCCGTTCCCCACAGGCACGCCGGAGCCGGACTGGAGGAGCTGGCCAGCAGGACACCGTCGCAGATCTCACTGGCCGCCCGCACGCGTTGGCCGCCGCCTACAGAAAGGCCCGCCGGGGCAAAACGCCGACCGCCTTCGTCCAGCAGAGTGCCGACGGGTGGAGCGCCCGGGTCGACACCTCCACCACCAAACTGGTCGTCGTCCAGCCCGAAGCGGCCTTTAGCCTGCAGGTCTCGATCGAGGAAGCAGTCCGCGCGGGCAAGGCGGCTTGGGGGAGCACCGGGCCCGTCCACTTCTCGATCGGCGGAGTCCCCGACGCGGAGACTGCCCGAAGCTGGGCCGTCCACCTGTACGGCGTGACCCACGAGCACCTGAGCGACATGCTCAGCTACTACGGCTTCGTCGAAAGAAAGTTGCAGTGAACGACCCGGGGTGTCAGGCGCGGCCGCCGAGGTACCAGCCGCGTGGCGCTGGCTGCAACTGAGTGGTCATCAGGTCGCCTAGCCGCCAGGGCAGACACGAACGGTCCGTGAACGTCGAGTCCGCATCCATCTCCGGGTCGGTGTGCGGGGCGTGCAGGAACAGACGCCGGTAGCGGCCGCGGGCTGGCCGCTTCGCCTCGGTCATCGTCTTCCCAAGCCCGGTCCGGCCCGGAGACGCTGGAAGCACCGGGGCATGCCGCACCATCCACTTCTCGACCGCGGCCAGGCCGTCCGTTACGGGGATGCCCCACTCCTTCAGCAGCCCCGCCACCTCCTTCAGCCAGGCCCGGTCCGCGCCCTCGGTGAGGGTGCGGCGTAGCCGGCGCCGCTCCCACGCGGCTAGCCGGTACGCGAGGCGCACCGCCTCTGGGTAGAACACCAGCGGTGCGACCCGCAGTTCATCCCGCCCCGCGCGCCCCAACGCCCGTCTGCGGGTGTGCCATACCGACGCGTTGAGCACGGGGATGTTCCACCAGCACGAGGCGATGGCGTAGGCGTCAGCGAACATCGCCTGGCCGCCCGCGCCCAACCGACGCTCCAGCAGCACCCGCAAGCGGTGGGCGTCGGCGACCTCAGGCACGGCTGACAGTCGGATGGCCGCGGTTTCGGGCTCGCGCCGGTTGTCCAGCCACCGCCCGTGCGCGGCGCAGACCTGCCACGTCGCGTCGGCGGCCAGATAGGAATTCCACGTCGTGCCCTTGATGCGGGCGCACACCTCGCACACCCTTACCAGGAAGGAGCCAGGGGTGTCCCAGGGCCAGTCCCACACTGGCCCGCCCGCAGCGGTCAGCAGTCGGTTCGCGCGCAGGTTCGGCAGCGCGGACTGCAGCTCGCCGACCGAGTGGCCCGTCATCACGGCGAGCCGGTCCAGCGCGGCCGCATTGAGATAGCCATCGCCGTAGCGCGGATCGCCCGGGACACCGGCCTTGCGCAGCGGCGTGCCGAACATGGGCCAGAACTCCTGGTCGGGGATGCTGTTGGCGTCTGCCAGGCGCCGAGTGTAGGAGCCGGTCGACTCCCCGCCGATCAACCGCACCGGGAGCCCCAGCCGCTGTGCCGGCTGCCAGGGCTTCTTCCGCCGCGGCCGGCTGGCCGCGCCGTTTCCTGCACGAACCACTGTCACGCGCCCCTCTCATCAGCCGCCCCACAGCAGGGCGACCCGTTACCCCCGGCATGACACCCGTTACTTGCGCCGGACGAGCAAGCCCGTATGCGTCCGGCGCCCGCCCATCCACGTGCGGCGGGTCCGCTCCCGGCGGCGCGAGCCATGTCATTGGCCGAAACTCTTCGATGCCCCCTCCGGGCTGGCAGCCCCGGCCAGTACATTCCCGCGCGATCTGATGCAGGGGCACCGCCCCGAGAAGGGACGGAGGCTCCGTGGAACTGCGGGAGCACCAAGTCGAGGCTCTGGCCGCGATTCAGGCTGCAGCGGCAGCCGGTGAGAAACGTATGACGGTCGTCTCGGCGTGCGGCACGGGCAAGACGCTGGTCGCTCAGCAGGCCGTGCAGCGCCTGGCACCGCAGGGCACCGTGCTGGTGCTGATGCCGACCAAGGCTCTGGTGACCCAGACCGTTCGGCGCTGGCGTGAGGCAGGCACGAGGGGGCTGGCGCTCGGCGTCTGCTTCCTCAGCCAGACCGAGAGCGGCCTGGCCCCCGCGGAGGCGGTGTTGTGTCGCGGCCCGCGCAGCCCGCGGGCCATCGCCCAGGCCGCCCGCACGACTGGCCCTGTCACCGTGTTCTCCACCTACGGCTCCCTCCACCACGCCTGCGATGCCCACGACCTGTACGGGCTGCCGCCCTGGGATCTCGTGATCATCGACGAGGCCCACCGCACCTGCTCCGCATTCGGTGAGGGCTGGGGCACCATCCACGACGACGCCGCCGTCCCCGCCAAGATCCGCCTCTACATGACCGCCACGCCTCGGGTCTGGGCCGCCCCGGCCCGAAACGAACTTCTCCCGTTCATGGAGCGCCCCCCTCTCGCCACCATGGACCACCGCGAGATCTTCGGCCCGACCGTGTTCGAACTGGGCATGGCGGAAGCCATCGAGCGGGGCATCCTCGCCGACTACCAGGTCGTCATGCCCATCGTCGGCGACGCCGATCTGCACCACATCCTCGCCGCCCGCCATCCCGCCAACACCGCCCACCACGACGGCCTGCGCAACGCCGCGATCCAGGTCGCCGTCCTGCGCGCGATCGCCGAACACGGGCTGCGCCGCGTCCTGGTATTCCACAACCGCGTCATCCTCGCGGAAGCCTTCGCCGAATCCCTGCCGACCACCGCGCAGGAAGCCGGCGAGCAACTGCGCATGGATGGCCTGTGGTCCCAGGCCATCCACGGCGAACAGCCCGGCGACTGGCGCCGGGACCTGCTGGAGGATTTCGCCGACCCTGACCACGCGTGCGCGATGCTGTCCAACGTGCGGGTCCTCAACGAGGGAGTCGACATGCCCGACGTCGACTCCGTCGTCTTCGCCGCTCCCCGGTACAGCGTCATCGACGCCATCCAGGCCATCGGCCGCGGCCTGCGCCAGCCACCCGGAGCGGGCAAGAAGACCACCCTGATCGTCCCGGTCTACCTCCGACAGGGTCTGAGCACCACCGACTTGCTGAAGGGCTCCGCCTTCGAGAACCTGCTCACCCTCCTGCAGGCCCTGCGCGCCCACGACAACTCCTTCATGGACCGCATCGCACTGCCCGCCCGCACAAACGGCGGCAGGGCCCAGGCCCGGACCACCTTCTACGCCCGTCCCGAACGGGCCGCGCAACTCGCGCATGCCCTCGGCCTGGAGATCACCGTGCCGGCCATCGGCACCTGGGAGGAGTCCCACGCCTCCGCCCACCGCTACCGAACCGCCTTCGGACACCTCGACGTTCCCGCCAACTACACCGACCCCGGCGGCTTTGCCCTGGGCGAGTGTCTGACCAACCTCCGCCTGCGGCACCTCCTGGGCCGCCTGCCCGCCGAGCACAAACAGGCCCTGGAAGCCCTGGGCATGATATGGGCGACGCCAGCCCGCACATTCCAGTCCATGCTCGAACACGCCCGCGCCTGGGCGGGCGTGCACGGACACCTCTACGTTCCCGTCAAGGAAGAGATCGGCGGCCATCCGCTCGGCTCCTGGCTGGCAGCCCAGCGCCACAAAGCCAAGACCGGCCGCCTTCCCCACGAGCACGTCCAAGCGCTCGACGCGATCGACTCCGACTGGAACCCGCCCCGGACGGACTGGCATCGCCGCTACATCCGTGCCCGCACCCTCGTCGCCACCACCGGCTGGGAGCCCGCCGTGCCCTCCACCAGCCCCACCGGAGAGCACCGCGCCATCGTGAACTGGGTTGTCACTCAGCGGCTGACCTTCTTCCAGCTCCAGCCACGCCAGCAGGAACTGCTGGCCGACCTGGGCATCCCGCCCCTGCCTGGCAGCATGTACTCCGACCGCGCCTACGACCCCAAACGCCACGCCTTCTACGCGGCCCTCGGACATGCCGCCGCGTTCCTCAACCGCGAAGGCCACCTCGACGTACCCCGCCGCCACATGGAACCCACCCCAGCCCGCGCGGACGCCCCCGCCTTCGCACTGGGGGAGTGGATCCATAAGCGCCGCAGGCACCCCGAACTCCTCACCCCAAAACAACGCCACGCCCTCGAAGCGCTGCGCATGATCTGGCACCCCACCCTCAGTACCCGCAAACACCCGGCCCGCCGCTCACACGACGACACCAGGCCACACGCGAGACGCCCGATCGCGCATGAAACCGCAGAACAGCCCCTGGCACCTGTCCCGGACCGGGCTTGCGGATCACAGATGCACGACACGGCCGAGCGACACCTTCTCCAGCACCTCCAGCGTGATTTGCTCCTCGCCTGATCGGATCGCGATCTGCGCCGCCTGACAGATCAACTGGGACAGCGACCGCATGTAGCCGCGGCTGCGCGTATGCAGGTACTCGGCCACCTTCCGTAGGTCGTGCGGCTGATGCCGGTACAGCACCAGCTCCGCATCGAACAGGTCGATGACTCGCGCGAAGGTGATCGACTCCTCGTCACTGAATCCCATCCGACTGGTCCGCAGCACCATGTGGTCACCCCGCAACTGCTCTGAGCGATCCAGCTCGGTGTCGTTATCCCGAGTGAGGGGGTCGACAATGAACTGGGCGCCGCGCCCGCAGTAGACGAACGTTGCCCCGGTCTCCTCGCTGATCACATCCAGGTATTGGAAGGCCAACTCCGCGTCCGCGGCCGTACGCAGCCGCTCGATGCCGTCGATGAGGACCAGCCGCGTCCTCGCATTACGCATGGTCCGGATTACCGACTCGGTGAGGTCTCCGCTCTCCCGCTCCTGCCCCAGGAACCGAGCGAACGCACCAGCCCAGTTGCGCATGCTGCCGCGCGTCGGCGCGGGCACGTTCAGGGTGATGACCGGGATGCGGTTCTCGTCCTGCCCGTACAGATCCGACAGCCGCCGCTCCCAGTGCACCCCGATCGCCTGCAGCACCGTACTCTTCCCCGTTCCGCGCGGCCCGTCCAGGATGATCCCGGCCTTGCCGTGCCGGCGCTGCTGGTTGGCCAAGATCTGCTCCGCCACCAGCAGCTTCGCCTTGGCGATCGCGGGGGTGGTGAACGTGCGCAGATGCCCGTGGAACAGCAGCCGCGGGTCCAGACTGCCGACCTTCGTCCCCTCCGGGGCGCTGTCCTCCAGCTTCGGAGCATACAAAGACGACTGAGCGAGCGCCCTCCACTCATGGCAGTTCTCCGGCCACGACGGCGCAGGCGGCGCCAGCAGCAACGGCTCAGGCGCACTCCTGTCGCGCAGCAGCCGTTCCTCCTCGACCGTCAGCTCCATCTTCACGGGTACCCCTCTCCAACTGTGCAGGTGCCTCGTCCGCACCATGCCCTCACAGGACGTCGCCTTCGGTGCCAGCATCGGCCTGCGCCTGGTCGAACTGGGCGAAGATCTGCCGGTAGCGCTCTTTGAGACTCTCGCCGACGTCGCCTTCCGCTCCGCTGGCACGCGCCCAGGCATCCAGTGCGGGATCTGGCGCCATCGCACTCTGCTCCCAGTCGATGCCCGACCCCTCGTCACCTTCGGGCCCGCCGTACAGGCCGGTGTCGCCCAAGCTGAGAGGATCACCGTCCGGGTCCGGAACGGACGGGGGGACTTTCGACCAGTCGATGGGGTCGCGCTCCGCGTACGGGTCGAACTCCCGCTGCAGGGCCGGTTCGGGCAGCGGCGTGTAACCGTCCGGCACCAGCACCCGCTGAACTTGCTCAGGCCCCCGCTCGGCCCGCTCCAACAACTCGGCAAGAGCATGGGCGATCGCCTCCTCGTCCTCGATGCGCCCGCCGCGCTCCAGATGCTGGGAGACCGCGATGTCCCACAGGAACTGCGTGAACGGCGCCCCGACCACATGGCTACCGACCCATGTGGCCTCCACCCACCGGTTTTTGTTGTGATCCCGCAGCCACACCCGGGACAGATTGTTGGGGGTGTACCGGACCTCCCAGCGACCCTTCCTCTTGCCCCGCAGGTCCGAGCGCGTGCGCCGGAAGGGGTTCAGCCCCTGTTCCGGATCCCGGGAGGGGTGGTCGTAGGTGCGATTGTGCAGACGGATGCCCTGCTCGCTCACCCCGACCCACGCCGTCGGCAGCAGCCGGAGGTAGTCCTCGCGGGTCAGCGGGATCGGCAGGTAGCCTTCGACCGCCACGCACGCCGCGTACATCTGGTTCGGCGTCAGATGGGGCAGATAGGCGTCGTAGGGATCGGCGAGCTCCGGATGAGGCGTATTCTGCCACTTCAGGGCGATCCACTGCTGGAGCAGAGCGTCGAGCTCGGCCAGCGTCCACAACCGCTCGCCGTCCACGGTCCGCCGCACCCGCACCGGGTCACGACCGGTGTAGCTATTCACGTGCTGACTGAACTTCGACTTGACCGTCCCAAAGGTGCGCTCCACGATCGCCTTGTCCTGGCCGGTGCGTTTGCGTGCCGGCCGCACCGAGAAGCCCAGGTACTCGCAGGCGTCGGCGAACGTCCGCCCGGCGAACACCGTGCCGTGGTCAATGACGATCACGTCAGGGATGATCACCGGCCGGGCCGCGGCATTCGCGAACCGGGGGTCGACGGCGACCAGTTCCTCATACGGCAGATCGGACATGCTCGCGTGGACGGCCGCGTCGTACCCGGGCCGCATAGGCGCCGGGACCAAGGCCTGCGCCAGCAGTTCGCAGGCGTCCACCGCCTTCGTCGCCCGCCCCCTGGCACGCGGCGCCGACACCAGACCGCCCCGGCCGGCTTTCCGCCGCTTGCCCCGCCTGCCCGGCTGCTTGGGCCGCACCACCGCAGCAATGATGCTGCGGGTCGCCACGCAGATCGCGAGTGTCAGCTCAACCCGGGCGGGCTGGCCGTCGTCGCCCAGCACCCATACATCCAGGTCGGTCGAGTCGATCTGGACCAGCTCACCCGGCATAGTCGCCTTCGTCACCGAGAACGGCGGCCCCACCCGGGCGCCCGCCGCACGCGCGCCGGGGGGAGAGTCCCAGTCCTTGGGGTTGATGCCCAGCCGCCCCAACAGCTTGTACAGCGTCGGCTCCTCCGGAACCTTCACCCCCTCCCCGTGCGCGGCACGCACCACCCGCCGCAGCGACTTGAACAGCTTCCGCGCATCCGAAGGCGCGTCCACCCGCCGACGCTGACGCTCCACCAGTACCAGAAGCTGTTCCACTACGAGCGGGTCGGTCGCCCCGTACAGCCGTCGCCGCTTGGTACTGCGCCCATCCACAAGATCGACCACACTGCGCCGCCTGCAGTAGACCAGCCGCTTGGCCTGGACCGTCTGCCAGGACACCCGCCTGCCCAGCACTGCGCTCATCTCGGCAGCCTTGGCCTGGTATCGCTCGATGAACGTCGTCGACGCAGGGTCGAAAGCCGGCCGCGGCCGCGCCCCCGGCGGTGCCCCGAGCGGCAGCCCGGTGTCGACCTCGACCACCGCGCGCTGCCACCGCCGCGCCGCCTCCGCCGCAGCGCCCGGGATACCCTCCAGTTCTGCGAAGTCGGGCATTTCCGACTGGATCAAGGGATGCCCGGCCGTGTCGAGGACAGCGAAGTCGTCCGCTGCCGCCAGCACCGACAGAAACACCGCGGCCGGCACCCCGCTGATACCCAACGGGTCCAGCAGCACCATCACCCCGTCCAGTCCGGCTACTAGGTACCGGCCGCCCCGCCACCGCACCTCATCACCGCGCGCCAGCACCCCGCGCGGTGCGCCGCGCACCTGCAGTGACGCCCGGTCCGCCGCAGCAGCCGGCCCCGGTCCGCTCACGGCTGCTCCGCCGCGAACGGGCGGCGCATCGCCTCCGGCTCGTCCGCGCTCATCGGCCCCACCAACGATCCGGGACCCAGGGGCACGGCCCAGTCCAAGCTCAGGCGCCGCTTCCACAACATGTGGTAAAGGCGGGGAAGGGCCAGCAGGCGCGACACCCCACACTCTTCGACGCCCTCCGCCAGCGGCCGCGGCTCGGCGAACGCGCGAGCCAGCGCAGCCTCCACCTCCGCGTCAGCGAAACGCGGATGCCGCCGCCGCGACACCCACCGCAGATTCGCCAACGGCGTCCTCCCCGGCAGCCGCGGCGTCGCCAGCTGCCAGGCCGCCTGCTCGCACGCCTCGCGCCACACGGACATCTCCCGCTCGAACCGCTCGCCCGGCCCCTTACCCGGCCGGGCGACCACCATCACCGTCGCTCCGGAAACGGTGCGCACGAAGAAGTCCGGCACCAGCCGCCGCTCGCGGCCCCGCTCCCGCCAGACCAACTGCGCGGACCAAGCGCCGAAATCGACCACCCCAGGATGGAAGTCCAGCAGCATCGCCGTCGACAGCCGCTCCAGCGAACGGCAGCCCACCAGACGCCTGTTGGTCGCCGCCCACCACCAGGTGACGATGCTTCGCTGGGAGGGATGCCGCGACGGCTTCCACACCTCGCCCCGCTCCGCCAGCGCCACCCCTGCCAACCGGTCCGCTGGCACGGTCCGGCGCACTTCGTTGGGGTCGAAGTGAAGAACCTGCAACTCCCGTTCCATGACGCCTCCCTGGCATTACGTCGTACTGCCGCGGCGTGCCGCCGACAACGGACTGTCAGACCAATAGCACAACGCTCGCCGCCCCCTGAGCGGCGAATAGCGCGATCCGGACAGTCTTTTGCGGGCCGCCGGGCGCCCCCGGTACGAGGTCGCCCGGCGGACGGGCAGGTGAACTCCGTTGACTTGACAAGTGAGTGCTCGGATCGGCTTGGTGGCTTAAGCGGCGCAGGCGATCAGGTTGGACGCTCGGCACGCCTCCAGGCTGCTCTGCAGCTACGTGATGGCAGGCGCGAGGGCGCGAGGGAAGCAGGTGGGGGCTTGACTAGCCAGCTGGAGCTGCCTGTGCTTCCTCCGGCCTGGGATCGGCGAGTACGGCCAAGGGCTCTTATTCGGCGGACACATTCGCATGAGGATCGACCAACGTGGGGCCGAGAGCCCAGGCGATCTCTTCCGCACCTTGGTCGTACGACCACCAGTCCGCTGCCCCGGCGGCTACGAGGCGGTCGAGCGTGGAGGCCAGGACGTCAGGAGGCGCAGCGCACACGCGCCCGATCCTGTCCGCTTCGATGGCGCCCTGAAGGCTGCCGGGAGGGAGGTGAGTGACCAGTGCGAGTACGGCCAGCTGATCTGCGGTCGGCAAGTTGCGAAGCGCGCGGCAGGAGGTCAGGCGCAGGGCTTTGTCTGCGGCGTAGGCACGGTCTTGTCGCCTTGGCGCCTGTGTCAGGACCGCGGCGTCAAGCAGCTGCGCTGTGACCCCGCAGGGCGCACCTGCGATGCCCGCAGCTAGACGGATAAGCCAGCCGGCGTGCTCCAGTTCCTGCCACGGAGATGACTGTTGGTCCAAGCGCATGCCTCGTAGGAGGCCTGCCGGCAGATGAAGCCGGCCTGAGGCCGTTGCCCGCAGCGCGCCTTGCAGGGCAACGAGCCGGGCAGCGGAGCCGATCTCGGCAGGAAGCGCGGCCGCGAGGTAGCTGAGCATCTCCCGGATCCTGACTGCCGCTCCCGGTCCCTGCCCCCGTCTCCTGCGGCGTCGCGGGGGAGGGGGAAGGGCGGATGTCGCGAAGGCGGCTTCGGGGACGATGGCGCTGTGTTCGGTGGCTTGGGCGCAGGCAGTGCAGGCGTCGGTCAGTCGCCACAGGCGCCCGCCGCGTTCGCAGGTGAGCACCAGCAGGATGGCGCCTGAACAGCCGCGGTGGCGTGGATGCCAATGGCAGCCCCGCGCGTGGCACTGGCAGGTGCGCAGATGCGCCGGCAATGCGTCGCTCCGGGCATGGGCGGCCAGATGCCCCACCACAGCGGGGCGCACTGCCGCCGTTCCCAGCGGCAAGCGCCTGCTCGCTGTAGGACAGTCCGGGCAGGCCATCACAGGGCCGCCGCGCTGCGGGCGCAGCTCGACCGTCCAGGTGCGCCGCACTGTTCGTCCGGTCGCGCACAGCCTCATGACCGCAAGCCTTTCTGTCTCGTCCGCGTTGAGGCGGGCACCTCGAGGGCGGTGACGGGGAGGGGTGGGCGGAACGGTAGTGCAGACCTCTGCCCTGACCCGCATGGCCGCCACCAGCGGAAATAGGGCAGAGGTCTGCACTGACAGGGCAGGGGTCTGCACCTTCGGATAAGAAGGTGACGTTCTTCCCGCCCGACCCCAACCTCACCGCCCTGCGCCTGGAGCTGGGACGGCTGCGGGGCGAGCGCGGATGGTCCTACGACGAACTCGCACACCGCAGTGGCCTGGCCAGACGCACGCTCATTGAGATCGAACAGGGCCGCACCATCGGCACCCTCAAGACCTGGCACGCCCTCGCGCACGCCCTCGGCATCTCCATCGAGCACCTCTTCGGCGCCCTCTGCGACGGCCACACGCCGCCGGCCGACGCCACCGAATAGCTTCCTTGCTCCACCCCTGGGCAGATCACCCGATCCGGTCCTCGACCACGAACGCGTAGGCGCGAATCGAATGAACTCACGCTGCGAGTGAGCCATCCGTGGGATGCGGACGGCATGGGCACCGCGATTCCGGCGCGCCGACTGTCACCTTCACGGCCATGCGCTCCACCCCCGCCTTGCCGGCCCGCCGATGGGACGGCAGCCCCACCCGCCCGCACCACCGTCCACGTGCCCTGCGCGTCGCCACGGACAGCCCCAGCCGTCTGCTGTGCGCAGCTCAACCGGCACGCTGCCGCGACTGCGGCAACCGCATCGACTGGTACACCCGCACCAACCAGCACCCCATCAGCCTCCACCCGCACGAGATGACTGCGGCCGCCGTTCCCGCCCGATGCCGCTGGCACGTCAGCTCCGGCATCGCCCACCCCGCCCACGACGGCACACCCTGGTGCCGCATCCCCCACACCCCCCTCTGCCCCGCACGCCCCGCCACCGCGCCACTCACCGCACAGCTCGCCGCGCTACGCCGCCACCTCGCACTGCGCACCCGACGCCTGCTCGACACCGGCGCCTTCACTCCACACCCCACCGAACCCGCACCAGACCCACTCACCACGCCGTGCCAGCCCGCCCGACCCGTGGTGCAGCTCCTCTACTGCCGCTACCTCGCCCCGCGCCCTCTCGGCGACATCCGCTGCGTCGCACAGACCCGCCTACGCCACCGCTGCACCCACCCCATCCTCACCCCGGACGCACCCGCGGGAACGTGGACCCTCATGTCTGCCACCCCCTCCCACGGCCAACTCACTCTCCCCGCATCCGAGATGGCCGTCTACGACCTAGGCCAACTGCACTACACAGAGCAACTACGCTGGCGCGCTCAACGCTGCCCCCTCCACGCAGCCGCCGCGCAGGCCGCCGACCTCGCGCTCGCCGAGTGGGAGGTCTTCGACCCGCTGCTCCACCACTCGTACATGCACCCCCGCCTGCCCACCACCATCCGGCACCGCGGACGCAGCAACTGATACCCGCGGCTCAGCCCACCACCACACCCAGCCCCACGCACCACAACCACAGACCACACGGTCGCCCGGCGAACCCGCCATCACCCGTCCGCGACTCAAGCACTTCACCAGATCAGCAACGCCCCAGGCTGATACCCAACCCCGAACTGCCCAGATGGAACCCAGGTGCTGAACCCGACCGACGAACAAGCCGCCGCCGCAGACCACTTCCACGCCGGCGACCACCTCGCCCTCCAAGCTGGAGCCGGCACCGGCAAAACCACCACCCTCGCCCTGCTCGCGCACGGCACCAAACGCCGCGGCCGATACATCGCCTACAACAAAGCCATCGCCCGCGACGCCGCCACCCGCTTCCCCACCACCGTCACCTGCAAGACCGCCCACGCCCTGGCCTTCGCCGCCATCGGCCACCGCTACGCCCGCCGACTGAACGCCCCACGCCGCCCCGCCTGGCACACCGGACGAGACCTTGGCATCACCAAGCCCATCCGCATCGGCGAACGCGACCTGTCACCCAAAACCCTCTCCCACGCCACCCTGCGCACCATCACCCGCTTCTGCCACTCCGCCGACCCCGCCCTCACCCACCATCACGTCCCCCGCCTCCGCGGACTCGAAGAACCACCGCTACACCAACAACTCGCCCAACTGATCACGCCCTTCGCCCACAAAGCCTGGGCCGACCTCCAACACCCGGACGACGGCAAAGTTCGCTTCGACCACGACCACTACCTCAAGATCTGGTCACTCACGAACCCGAAGATCGCCGCCGACTTCCTGCTCCTCGATGAAGCGCAGGACACCAACCCCGTCGTCGAGCAGATCTTCAACAACCAGCGCAGTCACGCCCAGCTCGTCATGGTCGGCGACTCCGCCCAGGCCATCTACCAATGGCGCGGCGCCAGGGACGTCATGACCGGCTTCGACGGCACCGCCCTGGCCCTGTCGAAGTCCTTCCGCTTCGGCCCCCGCCTCGCCCGCGAAGCCAACCGCTGGCTCGCCATTGCCGACGCGCCCCTCCGCCTGCAAGGCAGCGAAGCGATCCCGACCAAACTCGGCTTGGTCCCCTGCCCGGACGCTGTCTTGTGCCGCACGAACGTCGGCGCCATTACCGAAGTCATCCAACTGCTGGACGCTGGGCACCGCGTTGCCCTCGTAGGCGGAGGCGAGAGCCTTCGCGCCCTGGCCCTGGCCGCTCGCGACCTGAAGGAAGGCCGCCGCACCGGTCACCCCGAACTCGTGCTGTTCACCTCCTGGGGCGACCTTCAGGACTATGCCTCCTACGACCCAGCAGGCCGCGATCTGCAGCCGCTGGTCGACCTCGTTGACACGCACGGCACGGACGCCATCCTCGCCGCCGTCAACAAGCTCACCGACGAAGACCAGGCACACGTGACCGTCTCGACCGCGCACAAAGCCAAAGGCCGCGAATGGCCCAGCGTGCGGATCGCCGCCGACTTCCTGCCACCTCGCGACAGTGACGAGCAGGACGATGCCGGCTGTCCCATCCCCGGGCCGATCGATGATGGCGAAGCCCGTCTCGCCTATGTCGCCGTGACTCGAACTCGGACCCGACTCGACATCGGGGGCCTTGCTTGGGTCGAACAGCACCCTGACGGAAACCTCCCGCGTCACTGAAGCCAGCCGACTGCACCGGCGGTAACCCCTTGCGGCAGCTGGGTGGGTGTATGGGGTGTCGTGTTTGTGCTGGTGGACGCGGGGGAGTGCGCGCCTGGCGTGGTGTGGTTGTGCAGATATCTGGGTTTTATAACTCCAAACCGGATTTCTCCTGGCAAGGTGTGACGGTGGGTCACTGTGTGGGGGTCCAGTCAAGCTGGCCGGACTTCCGGATTCCGGCACCCTTTTCGTGGGGTGCCCTCTGAGGGGGTTTCTGTGTCCCGTCGCATCTCGCGCATCGCCGTTGCCGTCGCGGGTGCTGCGGCTCTCGCCGCCACCGCCGCGCTCCCCGCCGCGGCGGCCGGCCACGGCCACCACGCGCCGGCCCCGCAGCACAGCCGCTCCGCTGTGGTCCTGGGCGCGATCCAGTACGACAGCCCCGGACGGGACGACCGTTCCAACCGCAGCCTGAACGCGGAGTGGGTCACGGTGAAGAACACCGGCCGCCTCCCGGTCAACATCAAGGGCTGGACCCTGTCCGACAAGTCCGGCCACAGTTACCGCTTCGGCAACCTCCACCTCAACGGCCACAGCCAGATCCGCGTCCACACGGGCACCGGACAGGACAACCGCCGCGACCGAGCGCAGGGTGGCGTCAACGAGCATCCGGCCGCTCTCATCCGTGGCGAGTCCTGCCGCGCGGGCCAGCTCCGGCGCACGGAACCCGGTGGTCCACACAACGGCGTCAGTGGCGAACGACGTTCCATCGCGGGTGTCCAAGCCGTCCTCCCGCACCGCGGCGACTACGGCGTTCGGATGCACTGAGACGCCCAGCCGGTCGAGAGCGCGCCGCAGGTGGCCAGAACCCGAGTCGGCTCTGGCTCGATTTCTGTGGAGTTGGGGTGCTGCACCTGCGGTGGGCGAGGCGCTTGCTGCACGCCCTCCGCTCGATGCGGGGTTCTGACACCCTTCTCCTATGGACTCAACGGGCAGGGCGGAGCGCGTCATCGAGGCCGAGTGGACGAGGCTGCTCGCTTCAGATCGGGTGGACGGTGATCTGGTGCGCTCGGCCTACGCCGAACCCGGATTGCGGCAGCTCTTCCCCTGGGTTGGCATGGGGGAGCTGCACTTCAGCCGGTGCACCGAACATCCCTGCACGTGGGACGTGCCCTACGTCGCTCCACGGCCGGGTGGGGGCTTCGTCGTGGCGGGGCCGTCCAGGGTGGAGTCTGTGGGTGAGGCTGGCACTGCTGAGGAAGCTGCGGAGATGGTGGCGGACCGTCTGCCTCCGGGCTGTGGTCGAGCGGTTGTCGGCAACCGTCACGACCTGGCCGCTTTGACGCAGGAAGGCTGACGCTCGGGCCGCGATTGCCGAGCGGTCGGGCGGTCAGGGGGTGGGCACGTCGAACCCGATGGTGGCCTGGGCCTCTTCGGCGGCCTGCTGGTCCTGCTCGTAGATGCCGCGAAATGAACTACCTGCAACTCGCGTGCCATGGCGTCTCCCTGACATCACGTCGTACTGCTGCGGCGCGCTGTCGGCAATGGACTGCCAGATCACTAGCACACCGTTCGCCACCCTCGGAGCGGCGAACGGCGCGATCCGGACAGCCTTGCGGGTACCGCGAGGCCATCACCTCGGTGCGAGCGCTGTCTTCACACGCATGAACTAAATGCTGAATTATGTTCTATTTGTGCTAATTGTCAGACCCTTCCTCTACCTTCGTTGAAGTCGTCGCGTCCGGACCGCTGGACGGGGCTGTCCTCCCCTGCCCAGGGGTCGGCAGCCGCGAATGGAACCTGCGGCAGTGCGCGTTTAGCGGAGGAAGGGAGTCCATGTGGCCGAGGACTGGTGGAGCTTTCTGGAGACCGACATGTTCGACGTCTTCACCGACGGCAGACAGGCCGGGAGACAGCGGCTGACCGTCGCCGTGCTCGCCGCTCTGCTGGTGGCGAGCAGCCGCGGCCCGATGTGGGCACTGTCCGAGATCAGGAAGCTGCTGGCCGAGGTGGGCTACGAGAACGCAGTCGGCAACGAGGACCTCATCGAGGTCCTCGAGGCTCTCAAGGCGCACGGCTACGCCACGCCATGCGTCGACCACACCGCGGCCGTGGAGAGCCTCAGCGACGGACGACGGCGCCGCGAGGCGTGGGCCCTCACACGGCGGGGCCGGGTGGTCGTGGCCGGCGTACGGGACATCGCCCGCCGGCTGAACCGGACCCTGCGGCTCCCACCGCGTCTGCTCGACGCCATCGAACAGACCCTCCAGACCCTGCTGCAGCACTACCACGAGGACGCCGAGATGCTGGACCCCACTCTGGACCAGGTCCGCGCACACCTGGAGCAACTGCAGGAGGCAGGCGGGGACTTCTACAGCGCGGTCGGCGCCCTCGCCCAGGGAGACGTCACCGACGACGTGGTGTTCACCACCAGCCGCCGCCACATCCTCCTGGCCCTGCAGCACTTCGCACGCCGTACCGAGCAGGCCCTCGACCAGGTCAGGGCGGCCTTCGGCGCACTGGCCGAGGTGGGCAGCGGGAACGTCGTCCGCCGCGCCATCGCCGGCGCGGGCATCCTCGACCCGGCCGAGCAGCAGACGTGGACGGCCGACCGGGAGCGCGATCTGGCCGACCTCGAGGCGTGGTTCGTGCCCCACGGCTCAATCGAGAGCCTGGTCGACGCGGCGGCAGACGCCATCCACGCCCTGCTGGGAGCCATCGACCGGCGCTTCTACGCGAGCGCGCGGGGCAGCGACGTCAGCGAGGACTTCCGCCAGATCGCCCGGATGCTCCACGCCCAGCCCACCGAGACCGGAACCCAGAAGGTGTTCGCCGCAGCCTTCGGTATCTGGCCCGCCCGTCATCCCGTGGAAGCCGTCGAGGAGTCCCTCGCACCCCACCGCACCGCCAGCGGCGCGGGCGGACACCCCGTCAGATTGGTCCTGCGGCCCCACGACCGCGGCACACGCTCCACCGGCGCACCCCGCAAAGTCGCCGACCTCACGGAACGGCGACGAGAGGCAGAAGCCGCCAACGACGCCGATATCGCGCGCACGGAAACGATCGCCAGAGCACTCGTAACGCCCGGGGCGGTCCCTCTGACCCACTTCGCAGGACTGGACACCGTCCACGTCGAAGTCCTGGTGGATCTGATCGAGGAAGCACTCGACAGCTTCGACGACGCAGCGGGCACGGGCAGAGCGGCCACGATGGGGGCCGAGCTGACCTTGTGGGTTGGCACACCGGGCCGCCCCGTGAGCGTCGTGCTGCAGGAAGGGAAGCTGACCGTCCCTGACCTCCTCATCTGCATCCGGTGCGCCAAGCCCCGAGAAGGGGGCGAGGCGGCATGAACACCGCAGCCCCAACTGGCGACCAGCCACCGCTCAGCCCCGAAGCCGCACCGGTGGTGGCGGCACTGCTGGCCCGCCAGATCCTGGCCGAGGAGGACGACCCCGAGCAGTTCCGCCTCGCCTGCCACCACCGCCACGAGATCGCCGGCTGGTTCAGCGAATACCCCGGCTGGCGTTTCCACGTCGAGCGCCAGGCAGGCATCTGCCGCCTGTACAAACGCCGCTTCGACCCGCCGGCCGGCCGCGTCCCCCTCCTGCACCGCAGCAGGCCGTCCGCCCGCACACCCGTGCCCCCTCTCGTGCAGATCCTGACCGCGCTGATCTGCGAGCAGATGTGGCGCGCCGCCCAGACCACCTTCAACCACCTCCAGCGCGCCGTCATCCAGGCATGCGGCACCGAAGCCTCGACCGGCCGGCTGCCCCGCTTCCAGCCGGTCGCCCCTGCAGGCCAGCGGCAAGCCACCGCCGCCGCACACCGCATGGCGTTCATCGACGCGCTGCGCCTGCTGGAGTCCTGGCACCTCCTTGCCTTCGACCAGCCCCTGAACGTCCTCGAACAGGGCACGGACGCAGACCTGGCCATCACCGCGCGCCGTGAGCGTCTCGCCCTGCTGATCGCCTGCCCGCCACCCTCAATCCTCCCGATCGACCTTGATGACCCCGACAGCCACGTCACCGCCCTCTGCCCGGACCAGGCACCCCCGCCCGAGGGAGCGCCCCCCGTCGACACCGCACGCCACCACCGCCGCACGGCACTGCGCGCCGTGCTGGACGACCCCGGCCTCCCACCCGACCCCGCCACCGGGCCAGGCGCCTACCTCTCCTCCTGGAGCGGCCGCGAGCAGGCACTGAACGTCGCCGCGGCCGCCGGACTCGCCTGCACGGTCCGCCAGGACTGGTGGATGACCGCCGACCCGGCCGGACACACCACGGACCTGACCTTCCCTCAACGCTGCACCGTCGGGCAGCAGGCGGCCCTGCTCCTGCTCGACGCCCTGACACGCCGGGACGACCCGCTGGCATGGTTCGGCCTCCACTGGGCCAGCGACGCACTCGCCGCCCACCTCCGTCAGCGGCCGTGGTGGGCCCGCAACTACCAAGGCGCAGGCAAGGCCAGAACACTCGCCGCAGCAGCAGTGCACCACCTGCTCTCCATCGGCGCGTGCACCGCCGACCCGCCGCCCGGCATCGGCTGGCAGCCCACCCCCGCCGCCCACCTCTGGCAGCTCAGCATCACCGACGCACCCCGTCCCCACTCCGCCGCCCCAGCCCACGAGGAAGACAGCCGAGATGAGTGACACCCCCCGCCACGGCCTCGCCGACGCGGCAGGACCGTTCACCAACATCCCGACGCTCGACCCGCACCCCACCGCCCGCGGGCGGTGGCAGCCCACCCGCGCCGGAGCGGTCAACTCCTGGCTCTGGACCGACGAGCAGTTCGCCTACGCAGGCGGCTGCCTCGCCATGGTCGGCATGAACGGCTCCGGGAAGTCCCTGACCAGCGCCGTACTGTGCCCGACCTTCATCGACGGCAACGTCACCGCCAAGAACCTCTCCGCCGCCGCAGAGGCCGCCGGGACGCTCACCTCCATCCACACACTCGGCAGGCCAGGACCGCCCAAGAGCGGCACCTGGTGGCAGGAGTACGGACGAACCGACCCCGACGGCCCGCACGCCCGCACGCGATGGCTCACAGCCGGGCTGTGGCTGCACAGCGGCGGAGGCCAGCGCAACACCCTGGACCGAGCCTGGTTCCTCGTCCCCGCCCGCGTCCACGCCCAGCTCATCCTCGAACGGGACGGCATGCCCGTCACCATCACCGACCTCGCCGCCCAACTGGAAGCACTCGACGGCCTGCTGTTCACCTCGTCCCCCCGCCTGGAACAGCAGTGCCGGGACCACACCTCCGTACTGCGCAGGGAGGAGGACTACCCGGAGACAGTCCGGGAGCTGATGTACCAGCCGCTCGATGGAACCCAGACCGACGCCCTCGCCACCGTCCTGCGCGCCCTGCGCAGCGTCCAGGCCGGAGACAAGATCAGCCCCCGGACCATGGAGGAGACCCTCACCTCCGCACTGCCCGCCCTCGAAACCCGCCGCGTCCAAAGCCTCGCCGACGCCCTGAGCAAGGCCGAACAACTCCAGGGCCACCTGCAGGCGACACGCACCGAGCGCGGCATCCTGTCCGACGTCCGAGCCGCCTACCGCCGCTACGTCGCGGCTGCCGCCACCACGACCGCCGTGAACTACACCACCCGCCACACCCTGCACGCCGCCGCCCTCACCGCCCGCGACGAGGCACTCAACGCAGAGGCTCTCGCCCAGAAGCGGCAGAACGAGGCCACCGCGGCCCTCCACAAGGACGAGAAGCGCGCAGAGCAGCTGCGCGCCACGATCCGTACCCTGGAGAACCGGATTGCCGGGCACCCCGGTACGAGCCTCGGAGACCTCAGTCGCAACGCCCAGGACTGTGAGAACCGCGCGGCCGACAGCCTGCAGCACGCCGAACAGGCAGAAGCCGTCCACCAAGATCACCAAAAGCAGAGTGCAGTCGCCCGGCAGACTGCCCGCCAAGCCCTCGCGGCCTGGGCCAAGACGACACACGACCTCGGCAGACACGCCCAGGACCTGGGCGCCGCGCCTTTTTACGAGCCGCTGGCCAGCGCTCTTGAAGAAGCCCGGCAGCATCAGGGACCCGCCGACAGCGACACCGTCGTAGCGGCCCGCGAACAGGCAGCTGCCTGGGGCCGCGCACAGTCCCAGGCAGCCGAGCGCGTCCAGACAGCGCTGGAGCTCCTGGCCGACGAGCAGGACAAGCACGGCGCCGCGCAAGAGGACTACGAGGACAAGCGGCGGCACGCTGAGGCAGCAGAGACGCACGCCCACGACGCGACCGACGCTCTCGAACAGACCGAGGAAGCCACCCGTGCCGCGCTGGCGACGTACAGCACCCGTCTCAAGCGGCTCCCGGCGCTCCCGGACGACCTGTGCAACGCCACCCCACTCGACGCGGACGCCATCCGCGCCTGGGCAGACGGACAGGCCGCAAACACCCTCACCAAGCTCGACGTCCGAGCCTGCGAAGAACGCGCAGACGCCCGATCCCAGGCCGCAGACGAAGCAGCCGCGCGTGCCGCCGAAGCAAGCGAACTTGCTGCCGGGGCGTCTCAAGGAGCCGCCGCCATCGCAGACGCGCTCAGCGTCCAGGCCGGTGCGCTGGCCGGCACGCCAGGCTCCCTGCACGCCCTCCTGCAGGCCGTCTACAACGCCACCCGCACCACATCAGCAGGACCCGGCTCCACGAGAACGGGGCCCTGTGACACGGACGAGGCCCTCCTCGACACCCTGGAGGAGGCCGCCCGCGACGATTTCGGCCGCCGCGGGCTCCTGATCCGCCAGGCCGGCCGCGACCTCGCGGAAGCCGCACACGCTCAGGAGCACGCCGCTGCCGCCCACGCTCGCGCCCGCCAGGCACGAACCCTCGCCGACGCCGCAGAGGCGGCAGCCCGCGAGGCACGGAGCACCGCGGACCAGGAAGCCCACGCCTGGGCGAGCCGCGTTCATACATGGGCCCGAGACCTGAAGGTCCTCGACCCGGCCGGGCTGCGCCTGCCGGCCTCGGGAGGCCCCCTCGACCTCGACGCGGCGCACCGCCTCGCCCAGGACACCGCCAGAGCGCACCGCAGCGCCGTGGAGGCCCTCTCCGGGCGCCTCGCCGAGGCAGAACTGCGCCTCAGCGCAGAGCAGGAATCCCTGGAAGACCTCGACGAGAAGATCTGCCGAGCCCGCCAGGGCGGCAGCCCTCCCGCCCCACCGTGCTGGAGGGCCCCGCGGCACGACCGGGCCGGCGCACCCCTGTGGGAGGTGGTCGAGTTCGCCTCGCACCTCCAGCCCGACGAAGCCGACCGGCTCGAAGGAGCCCTGCACGCGGCCGGTCTCCTGGACGCCTGGATCTCGCCCACCGGCGAGATGGCAGCCGGCGACACCACTCTCATCCTCACCCCCGAGCACCAAGGGCCGTCCCTGGCCGACGTTCTCGTGCCCGACTCCCACGCCCCGGTCGACCCGGCGCTGATCCGCCGCCTCCTGGCAGGAGTCCGCCTCCTGCAGCCCGGCGAACGACCACTGCCCGGACAGGCCGCCGTCGGCATCGACGGCACCGCCTACCTAGGCCCCCTGGCCGCCGCTTCCCCGGCCGCCTGGGGCGCCTGCCACATCGGCGCCGCAGCCCGCGAACGCGCCCGTCAGCAACTCCTCGCCGACCTTGAGGAGAACCGCTGCCGCGCGGCCAGCGCAGTGGCCGCATCCCGCACCCTTGTCGGAACCCTCAAGGACGACCTCGCCGCCGCCGACCGCGAACAGGCCAGCCCCGACCCGGCACCCTGGCGCACCGCCGAAGACACCGCCGCTACCACTACCGCCGAGGCCGAAGCCGAGAACACCGCCGCCCACGACACGGCCCAGGCCGCCGCGACCGCGGAGAGACACCGACAGTCCACCTCACGCACCGCGGAACAGGCCTGCGAAGACGCGCGCCTCCCCATGAGCCAGCAGGCCGTGGAAGCCGCCCTGACACTGTGCACCGAACTCACCGGGCGCACCGCCACCACGACGGTCGCCACGAAGTCCGCGATCGCGGCCAACCGCACCCTGCACACAGCCAACGAGCACGCGGCCAGGGCCCGGGCCGAGGTCGCCCAGGCACACCGCGCACTCACCAGCGCACGGCAAGCCGCACACGAAACGGAACAGGACCGCAGGAACCTCCCGAGCGAACTCGGCCTGGTGCCCCCAGCCCAGGAAGCAGCAGGCCGAGCCCACCAGCTGGCGCGGGAGATGGCGAACCAAGCGACCGCAGCCGAGACCATGCTGGGCCGGCACACGAGCCGGCTAAGCGCAGCCACCTCCCGCCTGCGCTCCGCAGCGCACAACGCCTTCGCCGGACTCCCGCAGGAAGCCGAGGCCCTTGAGCGCTACCGCGGCCGCTTGCAGGCACTCATCGCCTCGCTCAACAACTGGGGCGACGCTGCCCTGCACGCCCAGTTCGCCGCCCAGACCGCAGCAGGAGGCCTCAGCAGCGAAGCCGCCGCCAAAGAGCAGGCCGAACGGCTGCGCCGACGCGCCGACGACGACCAACACGCCGCCGACCAGGCACGCCACCGTCACAGCGAGGAGGTACGCCAGCATGAGCGCCCCTACCGGCAGTTGTCCGCCGAACTCGAACGACGCCTCAGGGAACAGAGCGACCTGGACAGCCGCCTCACGGAGCGCAGGGCCGCCGACCAGCAGGCCCGCCTCGACCACTCCCGCAAGGGAGACAACTCCCGAGACCGCACCGCCCGCCTCGAGGCGGCCGGAGAGAGCCGAGCAGCAGCCCTGAGCCAGCTGCAGGCGCTGTTCGACCACAGCCTGGCCGCCGAACTCGCAGACAGCGAAAGCCTCCACCGCCCCGAACCGGAGGACGCCCTCCATATCGCGCAAGCGCTCCTCGAGCAGCGGGGCCTCGGCGACACACTGGCTCTGGAGCAGGCAGCCGCGGCCGAGAGCGAGGCCAGGACGCAACTCGACCGCCGTATCAGGCACAACCTCAGCAGACTCATCGAGATCAACCGCCACATCGTCGCCGAGGACATCCCCGGCACCGCATGGCGGCGCATCACCGTCACCCACCTCGGCCACGGCGGCGACACCGGCACCGCGCAGACCCGCATCCAGCCCCTCGGCGCCATCCTGGACGACCTCGCACGCACCATCACCAGGCTGGAGAACGACTTCAGCGAACAGGTGCAGAATGAGGTTAAGGGCGTCGTCTTCTCCGAGCTGCGCAGAGACATCAACACCCGGATCGACACGGCACGCAGCATCGTCGAAGACATCACCCGAACCCTCGACGGAGTCCGGACCGGCGTGGCCAACGTCGGCATCCGCCTCCAATGGCTGCCCAAGGACGACGCGGTCGCCCGCCAGGCACTCCAACTCATCCAGCAAGCCGACCTCGCAGGCGACTTCGACCGCATGTACGACTTCTTCGTCGAACAGCTCAAGAGCGAAGAGGCCAACTACCCCACATGGGCCAAGCGCGTGGAGCACGTCTTCAACTACCGCAACTGGTTCACGTGGGAAATCGCGCTCACCCACAACGACTTCCGCGACGACCCCGCCAGCGACACGGAGGTCTTCCGCACCCTGACCACCCGCAATAACCCCCTCGCAAGCCTTTCCGGAGGGGAGAAGCGACTGGTCACCATGCTGCCGCTGCTCGCAGCAGCACATGCCTTCTACTCCACCAAGGACTACGAGGGACCGCACATGGTCTTCATCGACGAACTCGATGCCGCCCTTGACTCAAGCAACCTCCGCAAACTCCTCGAACTCCTACGGACCTGGGACTTCGACGCCGTCGTCACCCTGCCCTCCATGCGGCCGCTTCTGGTCGCCGAGACCCAGTCCATCGGCATCCACCGCATCCACAAGACCCGCACCGCCCGCTACACCATCCCAAGCATCTGGACTGGCACCGGCACCCCGCACACCACCCGCATCCGCGCAGGCGTCCCCACACCGCGCCCCCACGAGCAGCCCGAACCCGAGGGGAGCGCCTGATGCCCAGCGACCTCCACGACCCCGACATCCGGCCCCTGTGGCAGTCCCTGGCCGACCGTCTGGCCCAAGGAGCCGACCCCGCCACCATCAAGACCGTCACCGTCCCCCTCAGCCGCCCAGCCAGAGCGCGCATCGCGGGCTGGCTCGCCCACACCGCAAGCCCAGGACGCGTCCGGCCGCTCCGCGACGGCGGCAAAGGCACAACGATTCCCGTGCCCCGGGTCCTGGCCGCCCTCGGGCGCACGCACCACGACCTGCGCGACCTTATCGAAGACGCAGGGATCCGCATCCCCGACACTGCCAGCACGCGAACGGCGGCCCGCCTCCTGCGCGCAGAGATCGACTCGCACGCCGCCCACGTGCTGCCCGACGCCCCACTCCTCACCGAGCGGCTGCACTCCTACGGCATCGGCGAAGACACCCTCCCGGAACGACGCTTCCTCATCGACGCCCTCGTACGTGCCCGTGCACTCCTCCCACTGCCCAGGTCACTGTCACTGGCTCGCCTCGCCCACCACTGCGCGGTCAACCCCCACTACTTCGACCTCAACGACCACGGCCGCGGCGCACTACTCGTCCTCCTGGCCCGCGACCTCCTAAACGCAGGACAGCCCGACACGCCGGCGGCCGAGCGCGCCCTCCTGGCCCGGCTCGGCATCGTCGCCGACCGCCTGTCCCAGACCGTCCTGCTGCTCAACGTCCAGGCCACCGGCGACGGCCCCACCGACCGAGCGCTCAACCTCGCCTACAAGGACCGGCGCCCCGTCCACCTCACACTGCACGACCTCACCGCGCACCCGCCGACCCTCGAGGTCAGCCAGCGGCTGCTCGTCGTCGAGAACGTCTCCCTCATCGACGAAGCACTCGAACGCGGCGTCACCAAACCGCTCGCCTGCACCAGAGGAACCCTCAGCGCCGTCGACCACACACTGCTCGCTCTCGCGCGCGACGCGGGCCTCGCCGTCGAGTACGCCGGGGACCACGACCCCTGGGGCCACGCCATTGCCACGGCGGTCCACCAGCGGTACCACGCCACACCCGTCGCCATGGACGCAGCCGCGCACCGCAGCGCTGCTGACGCCGAGCCCGGCTGGAGCCAGCCGCCGCGAGCCGACAGCGGAGCAGACGACCATGAGCCTCCCCGCGGCCGCAGCGGCGTCGAGGGCAGGATCTACCAGGAGAACAGAGTCATCGTCGACATGCTGCTCGGCCCTAGCACGTCCGACCCCCTGCACCCCGGTACCAGCCGCGAAGCACCGGTCGTGCAGCGCTCCGCCGGAACCGCGCTCCCCGGCTGCACGTGACTGCGGGGACGCGCACCGGGCCAACGAGTCGTGCTGCCTCCGAGGGTGGGCTGGCTGGGGGCCAACTTCCTCGCGCGCAACGCCCCAGACCAGGGGAGATACGCCCAGCCACGCGGCAGGGCTGCCCCGCACGGCTGGGGTGGGGCAGCCCTCTCAGTCCTCGCCCAGACTGCTACCCGGTGCCTCCGCCCCGACCGGGAAGAAGCCGAAGCGGTGGTCTTGTGGGTCGCGGGTGAACAGGTACACCTGTGCGTCCCGCGCGATGTCGGCGGGCGGGTCGCTGTTCTCCACGACGATTGCCTGCCCGGCGAAGCGGTGGAACAGGTCGCGGTAGAAGTAGTCGATGACGCTGTCGGGCAGGTTCTCGTCGTCGGTGCGCCGCGTACCGCCGGGCTGGCGGTAGGTGACCAAGGGGGAGTCGAGGATGACGAAGCCGGGGTGGGGGTGTTCCTTGTCCAGGCAGTACTCGGTCAGCGAGACGGCGAACGCGGCATGCAGCACCGCGCGCATTCCCTTGCCGTGGCCGGCGCGGGCACGGTCGCCCACGAACAGCTCCGCGGTGTACTGGTCGTAGGACACGCCGTGCAGACGGATCTGCCAGGCCTCGACGGTGCGCTCGATGGCGCGGTCGAACGCCGCGACAGTACCTGCCGGGATACTGCCTGTGGGGCGGCCGCCGGGGACGGCCCCGTCAGCGACCAGCCCGGCACGGACCTCTTCGAGCTCCTGGATCCGCTGGTGCAGCCCGAGTTCCCTCTCGACCCGGGAGCGGGCCGCCATCGCTTCTGCGGCCTGGCCCTCCACGGGACGCAACTCCTCCTCGATGCGTGCGATTTCGAGGTCGGCCCGGCCGCTCTGTGCCGCGCTTTCCTGCCGCTGTCCGGCGAGCTCCTCGCGCTGTATCCGCAGACCGTCGATGGTCAGGTGAAGGTCGGACAGCAGGTGACGGGTCTTGGTGTTCTCGGCCGTGACTGCCGCGTGGAGGGCGGTCGTCTCCTGCAGGTCGTGCCCCGCCGTCTGGTGCGCGGGGTCTGCGCCGCAGAACACGCACGGGCCCGTGCGGAAGTACCCCAGCAGGCCGCCCGCTTCACTGACCATCGCCAGGCGGGCGAGGTCGGACTCGTACTGGCTCCGCAGCAGCCCGAAGCGTCCGAGCAGGTCGTCGATCTCTGCCAGGCGCTGGTCGTACTGGCCGAGGGTGACGGCGAGTCCCGCTCTGCGGGCCACGGCCTCGGCGTGCCGTGAGGAGATCTCCCGCAGCGACGACGCGATGGTGTCCTGGTATCCGAGAAGGCGCCGCAGCTGCTCCGCCAGCTCGCCCTCGTTGCCTCCTTGCGGGTCGAGCTGGCGCTGCAGGTCGAGGACCAGCTGGTCCAGCAGTCCGATCTTTCCCTTCTGCAGCCGTCGCTGGGCCGCGTTGGGCCGGGCATCGGCCGCCGGTTCGCCGTGTCCGGTCAAGAGCAGCTTCAGCACGGACTTGTGGGCCGTTTGCCCGCTGGTGCCGGTGGAGCGCAGGACCGGCGATACCTTGGACACCATCCGCGTCTCGCTGACCAGGCACAGGTGCAGCAGGTCGCGGAACCCCAGAGCTTTGGTGCCGCCGGTGTCATTCGTCGCGATCAGCGCGTCCTCGAGCCCGAGCCTGTCCAAGAGGTAGCGGGAGACGTTGTTCGAGCCCCTGGTGCTCACGCTCAGCTCGAAGTCCGCAGCCCGGTAGACAAGGTCCCGCACGTCGGCGTTGAAGACGCTGACCCGGCTGGACTGGGGGCCCCGGACGAGGGTGACGACGCTGCTGTCGGGGAGCTCCAAGCCGAGCAGGATCTGCGAGTACCCCTCGGCCTCGGGGATCAGGCTGAGCTTGCGCGCCCCCAGCATGTAGTCGATGGCCTCGGTAACGAACGACTTTCCGGTATCCGAGGCGCCGTAGATCACGGTCAACTTCGGGTCGAAGGCGACCTGCGCCCTCTCCCGGTCGGCGCCGGCGAAAGTCAGGTGCAGAAGCCGGATGCTAGGCATGGTCACTTCCCGGGGCAGGCGGTTGTGAGTCGAAGTCGCGGGCCCACCGGTCGGTGATGGCCCGTGTCGCAGCGCGGACGTCAAGCTGGGGCGTCGACTGGGCGGCGACTACCCATGTCGCCCTGTCCCTCAACGCGCCGACGTAGGGCGCCTCGAGGATGTCGATGAACCCAGGGCCCTCCTCGCTCGCCCGGTACAGCAGGCCGTCCGCGGTGGGCTCCACGTCGGCCAGCCCGGCCCGCATCAGCACGAGCAGGCCTTGCTCCACCAGGTGCCGCCTCATCGCGAGTTCCCCCGGCCCGGCTGGCAGCGAGGGGTGGAGGCTGGGCGGGCCGTCCAGTTCGCCGCTGTGCAGCATGACGTGGTCCAGGTACACCAGCCGGGCCACGTCCAGCGGCTCGGGGAACGCCGCCGTGAGCAGGACCAGGGTGCGCATGCCGACCTCGAGAGGGCTGTTCAGGGGGTTCACAGCTCCTCCTGGACCCACGTGAGGCGGTCGTCGTTGGCGAGCTGGTGGCAGATGCCCTTGCGGTCGTCCGGGTCCACCACCTGCAGCAGCACGTTGGTTCCCAGCTCCATGATCCTGGCGGCCGCGAGCACGGCCTTGAGCCGCTCGTAGCCGGTTTCGAAGTCGTCCTCCTCGACTTCCGCGACCCCGCTGTACACGGCGTTCTGCAAGGACTCGAACGTGCCTGGGGGGACGCTGTCCCGCGCAAAGATGCGCAGCTGCTCGGCGCGGTAGAAGCCCTCTCGCTGCCTTTGCAGGTTCCGTCCCGCCTTCGGGTGCGCGTGTGCCGCATCCGGTGAGGGAGGGCAGCCCCACTTCTCGTAGTAGACGTCGAGGAGCTGCTGGATGTAGCGGGCTTCCTCAGGCGCGTGCTCGGCGGGGGCCGGGAGGCGGGCCGGCCTGTTGGGAAGAGGGGCGCCGAACCGTCTGACGTGGTGGGGGGTGGTGGCGTGCTGTTTAAGGATGGTGTCGAGGTTGCCAGCCTCGAACCTCGAGAAGTCCGACCGCCGGGCGAGGTCCAAGGCCCGCTCCAAAGAGCCCTCGCGGTACTCCTGGGCGAGCTTCGCCGCGTTCTTCTTCGCCCAGTCGAAGAATCCTGAGCAGAGAGCCGACGGTTTCGCCAGGAGCTGGACGAAGGAGGCGCCGACCTTCGGCGCGATGAAGACGTACCGCTCAGGCAGCACCCGGTACTGCCGCTCCGCGACCGCGGAATGGATCTTGAGGATCTCCGGGTACGCGGTGGCCGCTCCGATCGCCTTGTCGTAGTGCTTGCACTGGAAGCAGTGCCAGGGGCCGTCGGTCTTCCTCTGGGTCAGGAAGGCGGCGATGTCCGCGCCACGGTCGTTGGACCCCCCCATGCGTACCACGTCCACGTACTCGGCCTCCTTGAGCGCGATTACCCACTCGTAGATGAACTCCTCCCAGTCGTCGGCCGAGTGGTGCACAAGGATCTGCTTGGGCGTCAGCGTGGGCGGCATGGCCATCATGGGGGAGACCACTGTCACTGGGGTCTGCGACGGTTTCGGCAGCTCGGAAAAAAGAGGCTCAGCGTGGAACGCGGACGACCACCCCGACGTGCTCATTGATCCCCCGGTCGCGCATCAAGTGGAACCCCAAACCAAGACGTTCCTATCACCATCTCCACACCATGGACAGAGGGGACTCAGCCAGACACCGCCACGACGGCGCCGCCTCCGGCCTCCACCCACCGGATGCTGCGACAGGAACAGGAACAGGAACAGGAACGGGTGCCCGGAGCCGACGGCCGTTGACCCGGCCCTGACCACCGTGTGCCTGGCGCCTTCGCTGAGAGCCCCCGTGGCTTCTGCCGTGCCCTGTGCAGGGCTGCCGTGCGGGGGAGCGGCCCCGTTCCTCCCAGTGCTGAACCGCCCCCGGCCACGCGACGCTGACCAGGTCGCACACCGGGCCGGCCCGCCCAGCCCAGCCCAGCCCTTCAACCGCGCATCTGCAGGCTGGAGCCTGTGCGGCATGATGTCCCGCATGGTCCCCCCGGTCGACTCCCCCCTCTCCCTCCGCCCCGCGCTGCGCCCGGACCAGGTGCAGGGGCTGGGGGCCGCGGCCCGGCACCTGCGCCGCCCGAACACCCGAGCCCTGTATGTGGCGGCGACGGGGACGGGCAAGACGCTGGTGTCGATCCGGGCTGCGGACGAACTCGCCGCGCGCTTGGTTCTGGTGGTCGTACCCACGCTGGACCTGGCCGCGCAGACCGCGCTTGCATGGCGCCGGGACGGGCACCTGGAGCACATGGTGATCGTGTCCTCGATGGACGCCGCAAGCCATGACGTCCTGGCCGCCCGCAGGGTCGGCTCGACCAGCAGCCCCGAGGCGCTGGCCGCGCTCATGTCGGTCGTGGGGGACAGGGACGATCAGGTCCCCGCCCTGACGGTGATCTGCACCTACGACTCCCTCGACAAGATCGAGGCGACACAGCACACCCGCTACACCGTGCCGCCCTTCGATCTCGCGATCATGGACGAGGCACACCGCATCGCCGGCCGCGCAGACAAGAAGTGGGCCGTCATCAACGACGGCAGCCGCATCCACGCAGACCGCCGCCTCTACATGACCGCCACCCCGCGCAGCTTCGCCGCCCCCGACCTCACCGACTCCGCGAGCACCGCCCGCCGCCGGCCGCGCACGACCCCCGAGCCGGACGCGGACGCGGCGGCGAACAGCATGGACAACGAAGCCGTCTACGGAAAGAAGGTCTTCGAGTACCCCCTAGCGCAGGCCATCGCCGACGACGTGGCCGCGGACTACCGCATCGTGGTCCCCACCGTCACCGACACCGAGCTCCGCGCCCGCCTCAACCTCCCCGCCCCCGGCACAGCCACAAGCTTTGGTTCGGAACCCGAGGATGCGCTGCGCACCACCGCACTCCACCTCGCCGTCCTGAACGCCATGGCGAAGCACTCCATGCGTCGGGTCTTGGTCTTCTTCAACCTCGTCGAAGACTCCATCCGCTTCGCCCGCGAACTGCCCCACACCCTGCGCCGCCTCCGTAAAGCCGACCCTGCCTGCTTCCCTGGCCTTGACCCAGACGTCTTCTTCGTCCACGGCGACCACACTGCCGACGAACGCTCCGATATCTTCGCCCGGTTCGCCGCCTCACCGTGCGCGATCCTCACCAACGCCAAGGTGATCGCCGAAGGCATCGACATCCCCAGCGTCGACGCCGTCGTCTTCGCCGACCCCACCAGCAGCATCATCCGCTGCGTCCAGGGCCTCGGCCGCGCCCTGCGCCTGGACGTCTCCGGCAAGACCGCCAGCCTCATCGTCCCCGTCTACATCCCGCCCAGGGACGACCCCGAGAACATCCTCGGCACCGCCTACGAACCCGTCTGGGCCATCACCACCGCCTTGGCCAGCCACGACCACCGCATCCTCGAACGCCTCCCCAACAAGACCAACCGCCTCACCACCGAGACCAGCCGCCTCATCCAGCACCGCTGGCACTTCGACTACACGACCCACCCCGAATGCATCGCCCGCGCCATGGACCTCATCGCGTTCAACCCCCACGGTGCCCTCACCCGGACCCGCCGCGAAGGCCTGGTCTCCGCCCAGGCGTTCCACGACACCTACGGCCACCTCGACGTCCCCGCCGACCACACCGACCCGGCAGGCTTTGAACTCGGCCGCTTCATCACCACCATGCGCGACGCGTACACCGCCGGCCGCCTGGAAGCGGACTGGATCGCCGAACTCGACGCCCTGAACATGATCTGGGACAAGCACGCCGCCGCCTGGCGCGCCCGTCTGACCGCGGCTGGCGACTACCACGCCGTCCACGGCCATCTGGCTGCCCCCGCCACCACCAAAATCGGCGCCTGGCTCGCCGAACAACGCCACCTCGCCACCAAAGACCAGCTGGACCCGGCACGGGCCGCCGACCTAGCCGCACTCGATCCCCACTGGCGCCTGCCCCACGGCGCGGACTGGCACCGCAAGTACCACCTGCTCCACGGCCATCTCACTGCCGGCCACGACCCGGCTGCCCTCTCCCACGACACCCTGCTCGGCACGGTGAAGATCGGCGCCTGGCTGCACCGCCAGCTCACCACCTGGCACACCCTCCACCCCGACCAGCAGCGACTCCTGTCCGGCCTCGGCCTGACCCACGACAACAACCCGCTGGCCCCTACCCGCCGTACCCGCCGCACCTTTGAACAGACTGTCCAACTCCTGGAACTCTTCCTCCATCGCGAATGCCGCGCCCCCACCGCCCGCGAGTCGATCCGCGTCGACGGCGAAACCGTCAGAATCGGAGCCTGGCTCGCCAAGGCCCGCACCAAACACCGCGCCGACCAACTCCCCGACGAGCACGCCCGCCTGGTCGCCGGCCTGTTCGACGGCGACTGGACCGAAGACACCGCCGCTCCCACCACCCTGGCCTGACGCACACATACGCAAGTCCACGCCTACGCGGCCAGCCCCACGAGGGCACAGGGGTGGGGTGGCGGACCCGCGCAACGTGCGAGGGAGCGCGGGACCGCCAGCCGCGCTGCCTGTCACAGCGGGCTGTCCGCTGACGGTATGCAGGGCGTGGCGCCCTTGCACGGCACCGGCGCCCAGGAGCCGCCAGTCGAGCGACGGCGGACTGCCGCAGGCGGTGCCACCGGCCACCGTGGGAGCGGCACGAGGCGTACGTGCTCGCTCTGCCCTCTGTTGTCATCGCGGTCATCGACCGCGACCGTCACCCCGTCCGCATTCGCATCGGTACCTGCCACTGCACCGACCACCAGCAGCGCGGTCCCCGCCTCGACACGACGATCTTCATCATCCGTTCGTAAGCGGGTTTCGTCCCTGGGCCCCGACTACGCGGATGGGGCCCGCCTCACTGCCCAGTGTGCCCTCCAACGACCGGGAGAGGAGACTCTGTTGAACGTACGCATCGTGAGTGCGTACCTCACAAGCATCGCGGTGCTGTCGGCTGCCGGTGAGCGCGGCGATCCGGCCGACGGGCACTGCGAAGGCTGGTGAACGCTGGCGGGGGAGGGCTCCACCCGGCCGGTGAACCGCGGCATCGCCTCCGAGGCTGCACACCGGATGGATCGGAGCCGGCATCGAATGTGCTGGTCGACCGAGCCGACGCCAATTGACCGCCGCCGCACCCCAAAGGATGTACGAGCTTTCGGATCGGTCCTGCTTGCGGCGATGATCTGCTGAGCATGGCCGCAAGTGCGGTGCCCCGACTCCTGGGAGATCGTTTCAGTGCCTGACCTGCCTGCCCCGAGCTCGACGGGCGTCCGTATCGCCGGTGACCGTTACCAGTGGCTGGTGGCCTGGCAGGGGTGCGTCACCGCGGTGCGGGACGCGGCGTTGCACGCACCGAACCCGGTCGTAGCGGTCGGCGTCGAGGTCGACGGCGTAGGGAACGTGGATGATGTCGTCCTGTACCGAAAGACGCCGCCACACACCTACATGCAGGTCAAGTACGCCGCGGACAGTTCCACCCCGGTCAACGAGGACTACCTGCTCAAGCTCAGCGATCAGGGTGGCCCGTCGATCCTACGGAAGCTGGCGCAGGCCTGGCAGCAGCTCACCGAGGACAACACTCCGGTCGATCTTGCCCTGCTGAGCAACCGGTCCCCGGACGCCGAGGACCCGCTCATCTCGCTTCGGGATTCCCGCACCCAACTGCTCGTGCCCAAGGCAGCGCAGCAGGGACGGAGATCGAAGAAGGGGCAGGCCCGCGGACGTTGGGCCGAGGGAGCTGGTCTAAGCGAGGAGGAGCTGCTGGGTCTGTTGAAGGTGCTGCGCTTCGACTTGGCGCGGGACGTGATGCACCTGCACGAGCACCTGCGGATGCTGATGGTTGCCACAGGGCTGCGCTTCGACGAGGAGGCGATGCACGCCGGAGCGGACTGGGTGGCGCGGCAAGTCGCAGACGGACAACGCCAGTTGTCCCTTGCGGATGTCAAGGAGGCGATCCGGTCTCTGCGCCTGGAAGTCGGCTCCTCCGGTGCAGTGGTGTCCGTCGCCACCGCTGGGCGAGCTTCAGTAGCGACTACCTCGAACATTGTCGAGGTCCTCGCCTGCACCGTAGAGTGGATTAACGCGCCGCTCCTTCCATTCCCTTCGAAGCTTCGACTCAGGGAACTCGTCGAGGATGCCCTTGGGGAGGTAGATCAGGGAAACTTTTCGTACCATCGCCGGGATAGCGATACGGATGGCACGCTCCTTGTGTTCTTTGCCGCGAAGGAGGAGGTGCCGTCTCTGGCCCAGCTGCTCCTGCGAAGGTTTGACGACCTGATCCGGCGAGATTGGGCTGAGAATGAATACAGAAACATCCGTCCCCAGATTCGGATATTTATGCACTTCGGCCTCTGTCGGTCCGATAGCAACGGTGAATGTACCGGAGCGCTTTTCGATGAGATGGAGGCGCAGCGAGTGAGCATGACGCTTCAGGATGCGTTGAACACTGACGATATTGGCGTTATAGCCTGCATGAGCGATTCCGCATTCTTGGAAAATGCCGACCCAGTAAGACAAAATTTCGGCGAATGGGTTAGCTGTGTAAATCTTGCGGGGGATGCGACTCCCATGAAAATCTGGTTCAGGGCCGTGCCACCCCGCGCCGCCCCTAAGTGCCTCCTCATCGCCTCCCTTACTGCAAGCGGCGACTTTGAAATTGTCGAGGAAGCCGTTGCGCAGATGGAGTCAAGTCTTGAATCTCTTCAGGGGGACATTCCGCAAGGCTTGGGGAAAGTAGGGATCGAAGTCGGCAAATGGTCGAAGGGTGGGATCTCGGTTGCGGTATTGTCAGAAAATTCAGCAAGCTTCCTCGTTGGATACCTGCTGCCGCTTATGGCGAAGCGCCTGCTCATGTTGGGAAATAAGAGGGCGATTGATATTCGCATGCACGCAGGTGTTCATACAGTGAAGGACAGGGTTCAAGAGGATGACTCCTCTTTTGTTGTTGCGGCACGGCTGGCGAAATGGGCCCAGAAAGTGCGCGCAGGAATCCAGGAGTCAGGTTCGACGACAGTATGTCTGGTGTCTACCTATGCCCGTTCCTCCGCTCCAGATAATCTAATGGACTTCGTCGACCCCACGAGGTACACACCGCTACCTCAGGAGGGACTTGAAGATTCAGTCGATGCCTGGCTGTATGTTCCCTACGAGCCGAAGTTTTAGGGCCGCCAGACGTGGAGCAGCGCGTTCGCGCCCAACCGCAGGGACTCGACCAGCCCGACGTCGAGCACCCAGGGCTGTCCCCACCCGTCGCCGCCGCTGAAGAACGCCGTCAGCTCCACGCCCACCCCCGTCGTGATCCTTCAGGACATCGTCGGCCGTCGACGACGCGGCCACCAGAGGCCGTACGCCCAAGGTCCGTTCGTCGCCTTTCTCGCCGCCGCGCGTGCCCGTACGCGGTGGACGGTCTGGCCGAAGCAGCCGCCCGCTGCGCTTCGTCAGCCGGTGAGGTTGCCCGCTTCCTCACTTGTCGTCGCGGTCCATGGCTGGAGCACGGCACCGCGCGCCCAGGCCCGCGGAAGCGGCCATGCCTGATGCGACCCGTGTGTGAACGACCGGGCCGATCCGTCAGGGCTGGAGCAGATCCGCGACGGCGAACTGGTGGGTGAGATCCAGCAGCAGCTGTTTCGCGGCTTCGGCGCGACGTTGCGGGAGGGCGGCGAGATCGTTGAGCGGGGCCTCGGTCGTGACGAAGGTGGCGGCCTGAGTGGGGATGCTGAAGCCGAGTGTGAGGCTGCCGTCGATCTGTTCGTCGTACTGTCCATCCCGGTCGGCCAGGGCCACAGGGCCGTTGCTGACGATCTGCGCGCGGATCTGGAGGGTGCCATCCGCTCCACGAGAGCCAGCATGCAAGGCGGCGGCCGTCACCAGGTCACACACAGCGCTTTCCATAGAGAACTGTGGCAGCAGTGCGGGACCGTGCTGGATGGTGGAGCTCGCGTTCAGTGCACCGCCGAAGGACCCGTCCTGGTGGAGTTCGATGTGGGCGCGGATGCTCTCGCCGGTGTACGGATAGTGTTCGGTGAAGATCGAACGCCGCAGTCCCACCTCGGGGTTGAGGTTCGTCAGTTTCGCGCGGAGCAGGCTCTCACCGCTGGGGAGGGCCTCCCGGATTTCGGTCATCACCGGGTCCGCGGCATATGGAGTGACCGACGATGCCGTTTCCAGGGGCGCCGGCACGGACGGTACTGATGAAGGCGCGGGCGCAGTTCGTCGTGCAGGCGCTGCAGATGGGACTGTGCGTCCTGCCGCAGGGAGAACCGCCGTCCGTAGGCGGCCTCGAGTTCGGATTCGCCCAGCCAGACCGTGTCGGTGCCGACCCGTTTCGGGTACCGCCAGGACTCCTTGTCCCAGGCCACCAGGTGCGGGGCTTCCGGGCTGCGGGGAACCTCGACCACTACGGCCGAACGCCCGGAAGCGGTGGGCAGCGGCACGGCGTAGACCCTGAGGGCGGGGACGAACGGACGTACGAGTGAGGTCGCCACCTTTCGGAATTTGTCGACGAGGCTTCTGGCGCGGTCATTCTCCACGCCCACGAGCTCATCGGCGTGGTCGGCGCCGTCCTCTCCCTCGCCGGTGATGATGAGCCCGCCGCGTGCGTTGGCCAGCGCGGCGAAATCCTTGGCGTTCTCCCGGTTGTCCTTCACATCGCCGGCGTCCCGCTTCCAGTCGAGATCCTCCGCCTCGCCCAGGCCGATCGACACGGCCTGGGCGAGCATCTCGGCGGTCACAGGACCGGGCGGTGAGCCGACGGAACGATGAAGCGACGTGTAGGCCATGCCTGAACCCTAGAGCGTCGTACGCCCCCTGACGGCTGGCGCCCGAGCGCCGGGAGAATGCCTGACAGGCCGTACAGCCCGATCCCGGGCATGCGGAATGGCCGTACTGCCTGAGCACGGCGAAAGCTCTGCAATCCTTTTTTACTTCACTCCTTGCGTCAAATAAGAACCGTGAATTACGTGTGGGCAATTCACTCCCGGCACGGCATTTTGAGTCTGTCCGGCAGCCTTTGATGCAGCGTCGAGTGCCAGTAGGCCCGCAAGTCAGGCAGATGGTCCCGCACCGGAAAGAGGCGTTCCGGCAAGGCCAGGAACGCTGCGTCTGCGCTGCCTGTGGACCACTTCGACTCCTCCTGCTGTGCCACACACAGCACGGCGGCCGGGACCGGCAACCGGATGTTCCCCTCCGTACCAATGCTGTCGCCCAGCGGCGGGGGAGTACTCCAGGCGAGAGCAGGGCGGTCCGGCGCGGTGAGCGTGGCGGAACACGGCAGGATGACGAGGAAGAGGAGCTCCGGCTCCGGGGCGGGCATCAGGCAGGCCCTCTTCAGTTTCGCCAACCAGCCTCTGTACCGCGTGACCCTTTCCTCGTCCCACGCAGCCTCGGCCACGTCCACGGTCATTGTGCACTTGAGCTGCAGGAACCAATAATGCTGTGACGCGTTGCCTGCCCGAGGCGCCCGGGCTTCCAGCACTGCCGCGCTGGACCCGTCGGCGGTCATAAGGTCCAGCTCGAACCGCTCGTGCCAGGTCTCATGGTGCTGCTGCCAACCGGTGTCATCGCGGGGGACGAACCAGACTTCGTTCTCCTCGCCGGCCAGCGCCCCGTCGGGCTCCCGCCCGTCAGCAGGGGCCCGCTGGAGCTGGTCGTCCGCTGAGTCCGCGCCGGATTCCGCGTCTTCTGGCACGTCGCGGGAATCGCCCTCCTGTAGCTCGTCGGCCCCGGCCGGTTCTTCCCCGTCCGGGGCCTCGGTCACGGAAGCCACCTGAGCCCACCGCTCCTCCAGTTCCTCATCGGAGTACGAGGGGAACGGATTGCCGCCATCGCGGAAGGCGCGGAACTCCCTCAGGACAGCGAGACCGCATTCAGGCTCCTCGGGCCGGGAACCGTCGCCGAAGTACAGCTCCGCCATGGTCATGCTCTCGGCTGCGTCCGGGTGCTCGTTCGTCACCGCTGCTCCTCTCTGTCCTGCTGGACGATTTGGGTGACCCGGCTCATCCATCTATGCCGGCGTACCCGTTCGTTGACCTCCGTGAGGCCGAGTTCGAGTGCGCACTCCTGGGGTGTGAGCCCGTCGAGAACGAGGGAAGCGTGCTTCCGGTCCCGCGGACTCAACTGCTGGATCACGAGGTGGACCCGTTTGCGGTCTTCCTGCTCGGCGAACGACTCTTCTGGTTGTACGAGTCCGGTGTCCGGCAGGTCCTGAGTGACGGCGGTATCGCAGGCGACTTCGTGCTGCAGGCGCCGGGCCTCCGACCTCAGGTGGTCCTTCGCTCGCCACTGCACACGGGCTCCCATGAAGGCACCCAGCCGGTCCAGCGCATCCCCGCCCTCCCCCCACCCCTGTGCGGCGGCCTCGCGAAAGGCCGTCATGACGACGTCTTCGCTGTCCCCTCTGGGGAGGGAGAAACGGCTCTGTACGAAGCCCACCCACAGGCCGAAGTTCTCCAGGAAGTAGCCCTTGAGGAGCTGACTCGAACTCTGCGGCGCCTGGTCCTGCGGCTTCGCGCTCGACCCCTCATAGCTCACGTCTCCGGCTCCCGTAGTCGTTCTCGGCCCGGCAGAGACCAGACCTTCGCGGCTGGGCGCGATTCGCCCGGTACCTCGACGACGCCCGCCGACGTTCCGTTACATCCCGGCGTCCAGATTTTTCATCGGGGAGAAGGAGCTGACGTAAAGGCTGCCCCGGAGCGGTGCACGGGCCGACGAGCCGGGCCCCCTCACCTGCACCTACAGCGCCGTCTGTAACGAAGGCCGCTCGGGCAACGTCGGCACCGCGCTGGTCCACGGGGCCGGAGCACATAGAGGAGAAACATGAAGCTGTTGGTGCTGATCGCTCTCGGGCTGGTCGGGGGCGTGGCATGGATGGGGATCCACCGGGCTCGCGCGGAGGACCTGATGCCGCTTGTCCGGACATCGGTGGTCGCCCTGTCGGTCCTGACGCTCGGAGCCGTTGCCGTACTCGCTTCCGACCCGGCGGACGTTCCGTCACTCGTGCGCACCGTCTTCGCCGCACTGCGCTGATGCCAAGGAGCAAAGGAGCCATCGTTGGCTATGTCGCACCAGCCGCCCTCACCCCCGACACCCTCCTGGCCGGAGTCACGGGTGGCCGCGGCCCGGGATCGGGAGTCGGCCAACACGGCAGTCTGTGCGGCGTAGTGGCTGCGCCCCGCTACCGGCAGGGCCGCACCTGCGGTACAGGCCCCGGTACCACTACGCCGGTATGTCCATTCCACTCACACGGGCGGCGCCCCACGCAAAGCGCTGACTGCGCCCCGCCCTGTGCCGCGTCTTCTCGCGTCGGTCGCCCTCGCCGAGGAGGACCCCTCACTCCGTGAGGGCCCGGCACCGCCACACGCCCCGCCCCGCCGCTGTCCCGGCCCCGGATACCCCCGGCAACACCCCCGGCCCGGCAGACGGCGGGAGAGCGGACGCAGCGCTGCTGGGCTCGGATCCGTCCGTGCGGGCGCTGGGACGCCTGCTCGAGTACGCCGCACACCAGGCCCGCACGCAAGGAGAGATGCCCGCCGACGTCCTTGAGATAGTGTCCGGCGCGCTCGCCGCGCGCGAAGACCAGGACGCGGTGGCCATCGCGATCGGGGTGCGCCTGCCCGCCCTACACCGGTACGCCCCCGCCTTCACCGCCGCACACCGCACCGTGCTGTACGGTCTTGCCCCCGGCAGGCCCACATCAGTCGCCTCCTGGCTGTGCTGGGGAGCGTTCGACCGAGAGGTCACCAGATTTCCTTCAGCCCGGCACGCCGTACCGTCGACGGCACCGTCCTGGGTGGTCGTCGGCCACTGGACCGTGTGCCCCCGCCCGGGCGCACGGCTGCGATGCCACTGGTCACGCCGACCACTCCAGACCCGCCGGTCAACCGGTTGAAGTGGAGCTTGCGGGGTGCGTCCTTACTGGTCAACGCTTTCGTCGACTTCGTCGAAGATGCTCTGCAGGGCTTCGACAGCACGGTGGTGTCCGGCTGCCGAGAGTTCGCTGGCCACTCCCTGGACGACGAAGGCATCGCCGGCGTCGATCACTGTGCGCGCGAGAGCCGTTCCGAGGCCGACCGTGTCTGGCCGTTGCAGCCGATGCCACAGCAGGAACTGAAGTGGCCCCACAGAACGGCCGCGGTCCCGGGCGGTGAAAGCGAGTTCGTCGGCCTTGGCGTGCTCCCCCTGCTCCTCGGCCCGCATCATGGGAGCACTGGTCTCGCCCGCCTCGATCGCCTCCGCATACAGGCGGCGGGCCCCCTCGATGTCCCCTTCCTCGAGATGCAACTCGATCAGCTCCTGGTAGCAGTCCACGAGCCCGGCGTCGATCGCCTTGCGGAAGTAGATCTTGGCCTGCGTGAGATTGCCTGCCCGCTTATAGCGGTAGGCCAGCCGGGAGTAGGCGTAGATGTCCCCGCTCTCCGCGGGCCGTGCGATCCGTTCGGTCCACTCGGCGGCCTCGTCGAACAGCCCGTCCTCGGCGAGCAGGAACACGAGGTCCTGCATGGCGTCGTCGTCACCGGTCTCGGCACCCTGCCGGAACCACCGCTCGGCCTCCGTCCGTCGACTGAACTCCAGGTGATAGCGCCCGACGTGTACGAAGGCATCCGGGTGGCCCTGATCTGCCAGCTCACGCCAGATGGCCGCGGCCCGCTCGTGCTCCCCAAGCTGGTCAAGGTGGTGTGCTTCCTGGCGCTGGTAGAAGTAGGCGAGGACGGGATTGCGCTGGAGTTGCCCCGATGCTCGCTGCTCACTGATCGTGGCCAGAGCGTTCTCCGCGCGTGCCCTGTCAGCCTCCTGCCCCAACACATAGGAGGAGCCGCGGTCGTACAGACCGAACGGGTCCCTGCCGTCTGAGACCGAAGCGGACAGACGTACCCGTCCTCGCTCGTACGCGGATGTGGCGAGGGCCTGGCGGTCCTCGTCCGTGTAGGCATGCTGCAGGGCGGCTGCCCAGAACTCCGCGGGCGGGCAGTCGTGGCGGAGTTCGTAGCGGCCGATTTCGAAGAGATAGCCGGATAGCTGGTAGAGCGGCTGGTCCGGTGGGGGAGTGCCGGGCCTGGGCTGGACCGGGCTCAGGGGGCCGGGGACGCCCCGGCACGGGGCGGAAAGGTACTCCAGGGCGCTCTCGAACCGCCCAGGGCGAGCGTGTTCATTCCAGATGTGGTCAGGGGTGAGAGAAGCCGCAGTTGCTTCCAGCCCGGGCAGGGGCAGCATCGGGCCGTGGCCGAGGCGGCGCAACTGCACCGCGGCGATGACGAGATACCGGGCCATCGGGGTGGCGTGCTCGACGCGCTCCAGGAGTGCCGGCACGCCCGCGAGGTACTGGGTGAGCCGCCTGTCAATGGCGACCGCGGAGGCCTCGGCGACACGCGGGTCGGCTTGTGCCGCCTCCTCAAGGGCCGCGGGATCACAGATGAATTGGTCCGGGATCCGCGCGCGGACGCCGGCTCCGGTGAGCAGGGCCCGGGCCTGGGGGTAATCATCGCGGGGCGCAGAAGTGGCGGTGAGGCGGGCCCAGTCCTCTGGGTGGGCGGTCGCGAGCGCGAGGACGGGACCGCGCTCATGTGTGCGCAGCAGTTCACGCAAGCCGGCAGCGACACGCTCGCCGACGGCCGGGTCGCTGGTCAGCAGATAGTGCTGGACCTCGTTGAGCCAGAGCACGGTGTGCGACCCGACCTCTGCCAGGCCCGCGAGCACCGCATCGGTGTGGCTTGGTGCGATCGGATGCCACAAGCGCCACTCGTCCGGCAGAAGTTGGACCGCCTCCCAGCAGGCTCGGGTCTTCCCGGTGGAAGAACCACCAATCAAGGTCACCAACGCGCTGCGCCCCTCCAAGGCGCCGAGAACCGTTTCACGCAGCAGCGCATCGTGTTCGCGTTCCACGTACAGCGGCAACACCGGCAAAGGGTCGGAGCCGTCATCGCCGGAGACGTCGATCGCCCGCTGGACCTCCAGATCGAATGGATCACGGAGTTCACGCACCAATTGCCCTGGCCGCTCACGAGCGTCGCCCCGAGCCTGGTGGCCAGCCGCGTGCCGTCCTGTGCTCGGCTGTCGGCGACGGAGCTGGCGATCTTGTCCTCGCCCCTGCACAGCGTCCTGGCGCAGCTCCAGTAACGGCCTCCCCTCCGTGTTCAGCGCCTGGGCGAGGGCCACCAGCGTGGCCTCGGACGGCACCACCTTGCCACCCAGTGCCTGGCTGACCGTTGTCCGCCCCAACCTGGTCTGCGCCACCAGCCCCTTTACCTGCAGACCACGCTGCGCCCTGAGCGTGCGCAGCCGCAGCCCGAGCTCCGACAACGGATCTTCGTGCACGTTCCCCACGTCCTGCCCACTCCGTCCCTCGGGCGCCCGTTTTCATTCAACTTTGTTCGGCCCGAACCCCGCTGAACACCGGAACTGCGAAATTCACCGAGGTCACCACCGTCCGATCAGCTCGGGAAGAAGACATGACCTCACCCACACACCTGATGCTCCTGGCCCTACTCCTGGCGGTCCTCACGCTCTTCTGCACACTCGTAGGAGCAGCGGCCGGCCTGCTTGCTCGGATCGACGGAGCAACCTATGCAGCTGTACTGCTGCGCGGTGCCGTAGCCTTCGCAGGCAGTGCCACCCTGTCCCTGGCACTGCTGACCTTCGCGATCACGGCCGGGCGGCTTTGACGGCCGGGCTTCGCCTCCGCGGCGCCTCCGCAGTTCCCAGCCCCGGGGAAGCTGCCAGGCAACCGTCAACTTGCCGACTCCATGTAGACCGCCAGGGACTCGGCGAACTGCCCGGGGGAGGAGCTGACGGCGATGACGTGGTCCAGGAAGGGGAACATGCCCCGCTCGTCGATCCGCTGCCGCAGCGCGGCCTGCGCCGGTGTGTCCGGCATGAGCAGCCCGTAGAACCCGCGCAGACCGAGCAGCACCGTCCGCGCCCGCACGAGTTCCTCATCACGGGCCCGCCCCATCACACCCACCGCTCCAACAGCCCCCAGTCCACCGGCGGCCCCTCGCCCCGCTCGGCCGCCCCCAGCATCTGCGCCCAGTCCTCGACCGTCAGACCGAACATGCCGAACGACTCGGCCAGCGCGTCCGCCCCGAACTCCCGCACCCGTCGCCAAGTCGCTTAGCGGCGGATGGTGAGGGCTGCCAGGCCCGCTGGTCCGCCGAAGGCGATCGCAGGGTCGGTGGTGTCTGGCATGCTGCCGTCGGGCAGGGTGCAGAGAGAAGTGAGGGGCGTGCCGGTGACCACCCGCATGAGCTCTTCCCCGGTCCACGGGTTCCAGAGGCGCACGGTGGTGTCGCTCAAGCCCGCAGTGGCGAGGAGCGGCTGCGGCGAGGTGGGGGTGGGCGGCAGAAGGCCGATTGCGGAGACCGGGCCGTGGTGCCCCTCGAGGACGGGATACGCCTCCGTCCGAGGAGCGTCCGGGGACCAGAGCCGGACGCAGCCGTCGCTGCCGCCGGTGACCAGCAGTGAACTGCCGTCCTCCGCAGGGCAGACTGCGAGCGAAGGGACGGGGCCCATGCGGCCGGGCAGGCGCAGGTGCGACGGCGCACCGACGTGGCTGAACCTCACGGTACGGCCGCTAGAGAAGGCCACGAGCGGGCCCGTCTCGCTCGGCAGAGCCGCGAGGGCGCGCACAGCCGCGTCCTCGCGGACGGGCTCCCAGCGTTGCTCGCCGCTGGCGAGATCATGGAAGCAGATGCTTCCCGCGCTCGTGCCGCTGACCAGGACGACGTCGTCGGCACCGGAGAGGGAGAGCGTGGTGAGAGAGCGCACGCTCGCCGCCTGCCAACTCTGGTCCACCGGAGGGGACTGCCAGCCGCGCTGCTCGTCCCAACGGCCGATCACGCCGTTCTTCAGGCCGATGACGACGGACGCTGACCCGTCCGACCAGACGTGGGTGGCCAGGGCGGTCAACGTGTCGCAGTGCCATTCCGTGGGCCACGTCAGCTGCTGGGGACGCCGCCGCGTACGCCGCAGCTGCCCCCTCGCCGCCGATCGGATGCTGACAGCACCTGAGCGGGCGGGCGTCAGCAGGCTGGGGCCGCCGTCCGATCCGGGGAACACGGCTAGGAGGGAGCCGTCTCCCGACGCCTCCAGATCGAGTTCCGGCTCCGACGTGCGCCCGGCGGGGTTCCAGATCCGGACCGTCTGGTCCAACGATGCGGACACCACGAAAGGCATCCGCTGTCCCGTATCGACCGCGACCACGGCCTTGACCCTTCCCGTGTGGTCGGGCGGGAATGTGTACACCTCTTCCCCCGTGGCCGGATCCCAGAGGCTCACGGGCCCCCCTTCAGCGCCGCCGAGTGCCAGCAGTGCTCCGAAATCTGGATGGGGGTAGGGCCTGAGGGAGGCCGCCGACTGCGGGATGCGCGCTGCCTTGTTCTCCTTGCCGGTGAGCGCGTCGTAGGTGCGCACGCTGCGCGTCGTGCTCGAAGCCGCGGCGAGCCGGGGACGGCCCTGCTGGTCGAAGTACAGGGCGAGCGCGACCACTCCCCTGCCCTGCCCGTGCACCACGGTGACGACGTCGAGCGATTCGGCGTCGAAGACCTCGAACGTGCTGTTCCTGCCGCCCACGGCGAGCAGCGTCCTGCCCGAGGGGAGCTGCAACGTCGCCAACGCCTTGACTGAGGGGCCCATCACACCGTCGAGGGGCCTGAGGGGCAGGACCAGTGTCTCCTCGTCGAAGGGATCACAGATGATCAGTCCCGCGTCGGTTCCGACGGCCAGCCGGACCCGTCCGGTTCTGGTCCTGAAGGCGGCGAGGGCGAACACGGCTCCTGTTACCGGGAGCCGGGCCGCATCGCCGCTCTGCGGGTCGTAGATCCAGACGCCGTGGGCGGTGCCCACCGCGAGCAAAGGGCTCTCCGTGGGGGCGGTCAGCACGGCCAGGGCGCGTACGTACGGGGCCGGCCGGAAGGGCAGGCCGAACTCCGTTCCCGTGCGCGGGTCCCACACGCGCACCTCACCACCCTGGTCGCCCGCCGCGACGAGCGGGCTGCCGTCCGGAAGAGTGAAGGACACCAGCGAGGCGAGAGGGCTCGACATACGTGCCAAGAGGTTGTCGGGCACCCGCAGTTGGCTCCACCGCGGTGTGATGTCAGAGCGGTAGCGGGGTAGGGGCCGTGTCGCGACCATGTTCCCGGCGGCACCACGCCCGACAGCCGTGCCCAGGAGGGACAGGCGGAGGCTGTCGGCCCGGGCCGCCGCTCCTGCATCGCCCAGAAACGCTTCGATACGGGCCCACGCGGCGAGGCACGCGGCACCAGTGTGGAAGTCGGCGGGCAGTCCAAGGACTGCCCGGACCGTGCTGCTCGTCTCCCATGGCAGGAAACGCCAGGGGACGTGCAGGTCGTCGACCAGCCCGGCGGCGGCGACGTGCGCGATGAGGTGGCGTCGTAGGTACGGGTGTGGGGGCTGGTCCGGTGCCGGAGGGATCAGCTCTCCGAAAGCCCATACGAGTTGCGCGTGCGTGGCGGTGATCGAGATCTCGGGGAAACGCTCCGCCGGGTCCGTGTCCGGGAGACCGAGTAGGAACTGCGGTGAGTACCGGAGGGTTTCGCTGATCCGTTCGTGGATCGGCCGGTACACGGTCCGCTCGTCCTCGACCGCGGTGGTCAGGTAGCCGTTGAGACGACTGGCCATCACTTGGCGGATGACCGCGTCCGGGTCGGCCACGGGGGTCAGGCACAGCGCCCGCACCGCGGCGGGCCAGATGTCGGCCCAGGGCAGTCCCGCCCCCTGCCCGAAGGCGGACGTCCGCAACACGGTCATCAGGTGTTCGGCTGGGGTGTCGTGCCAGCGGGCCACCTCACCGAGGTCCTCGCGAAGGAGCGCCTCGGTCCCCTTGCGTAGGGTCCGGCGCCACGGAGGGTCGTCGGGGCTCGGCAGAATACGCATCGAGCGAAGTCGCTCGGCGGCGATCCGGGCGTCCAGGAAGGACGGGGACACCTCTTCGGCGACCGCTGCGGCCAGCGAGCGGTGCTGGTACCGGAGCTGGGGCTGGGCGGGGTCCAGCCCCAGGAGCTCCGGCCGCCCTTCCTCGGCGCCGCCTTGGCCTTCGTACGGGGCCTGGAGCAGCGCGCGGACGTACGCGGCGATGTCGCCCATGGTCGCCTCGACGTCGTCCGTGCGAATCAGGTTCCCGGAGTGAGTGGCCCGGATGAGAAGCCCGAGCAGGTCGGTGGAAGGGGCTGTGGGGGTTGAGGTGGAGGAGCGCCGCGCTTCGCTCTCGGCGACCGTCGTGTACTTCCTGGGGCTGCGGACGCCCAGAAGCAGCCGGACCGCAGGACGTCCGTCCGTTTCCATGCGCAGTTGGGTGAGGGGGCGGAGCAGGTCGGTGATGACGCGCGTCGGGTTTCTGGCCTCGTCGATGCCGTCGACCACGAGGGTCAGGGGCCGTCCCCGCAGCAGGGCGAGCTCCCCTACGAGCTTGCACAGGGCCACCACTGGACCCTCGTCCAGGGGCTTCGCCGGCCCGCTGGATGCCGTCCGGGTACGTGCCGTACGCGCCGTGCCGAAGTCGCTCGGGGAGCCGCCGAGCGCCTCGTACAGGGTCTGGGCGAGTTCGTCCGGATCGGAGTTGCGAGCGAGGACGGCCGCGTCCACCGACCCCACCGGGACGTCGAGTTCCTCGGGGATGTCGGCGATGAGCGGACCGTAGTGCGGGTCCGCGCGGAAACGGGCGTCGCTGAGGGTCACTATGCGGGCCAGGAGGGCGGACTTCCCCGAGCCGGCCTCGCCGGTGACGATGAGTACGTTCTCGGTGCCGACCAGGAACGCGAGCACCCGCTTGACCAGCTCGGTGCGCCCAGTGAAGTACCAGCCGGGGTCGCCGGCTCCCGGCTGACCGGCGGCGCGTGAGATCCAGTACGTGTCCAGCTCGGTCCGGGTCCACCCGACCTGGCTGAGGGAGGCACCGAGTACGGGTTCGACGGCCGTGTAGCTGGGGTTCGGAAGGCAGGGGCTCGGCTGTTGGTGCGCCCTCTGGACTGCGGCGGACGGGGTCGGCCAGATCTCGTGGACGTCGGCCATGGTCTTCGCGTCGAACACCGCGCCGACGATGCCCTTCCAGTCTTGCCAGCTGAGGTGGGACCCGGCGTAGCCGTTGGCCCGGTCCGCGCAGTGCTCGTGGGCGGCCCGGAGCAGGTTGGTGAACTGACCGAGCCGGGGTCTGCTCTCGTCGTTCCCGGCCGCGAGTACGACGAGCGAGCCGAGCGAGCGGCGCTCCTCTCGGAGCGCCTTCAGGTTGGCCTTGAGCTCGGTTTCGAGCCGGCCGGAGAAACAGGAGTCGACCATCACAAAGACGTGCGTGGCCCGGGAGTCCAGCACGGTCGCGATCAGTTCGGCGGTCGAGAAGGCAGTGCTGAGCGGCCGGTCCTCGTAGGAGTCGGGCAAGCGCAGGAAGTGCTGCGGGGAGTTGGCAGGGGCCAGACCGTGGCCGGTGACGTAGACAACGAGGGCTTCGTCGTCGTCTACCTCGGCGAGTTCCTCGTCCAGGAGGAACTCGCGCAGGTCCCTCAGGTTACGGAGCTGCTTGGGCCGGGCGGGGGCGAAGCGGCGCCCGTCGTCGAGGCCGGGATCGGCCCACCAGCCCTCTACGACGGTCACCTGCGCCGAGACGCCCGTGCTGAACTCCTGCTGCTGTGCCGGGGTCCCGTCGCCGTACTCGGTGACGGCTATGACGAGGAGGCGACGGGCGTACGTGCCGGTGACCGGGTCGCGCGTCATGGCCGACCGCCCACCACTGCGCGGGCCACCGGCTCGCTGCGGAGGTAGCGCACGGCGCTGTGAGGGTCGCCCACGCCGTTGCGGACCGCGGCATCGACCAGCCCCGGCGCCACCCGGCGCAGCCCGGCGCCGCCGGTGACCACGTCGTCCGGGTCGTAGACGTTGATCCACCGGACGTGCTCGGGCAGACGCAGGTGGTCGCCGTCCTCGATCTTCATGAGTCGCCGCACCGAGGGGATACCCAGTGGGGAACCACAGGTGATGAGGGTGTGGACGGCGGGCCCGGGCACATCTCCGGGAGTCCGGCCCCCGGCGTCGTCCTCGTGGCGGAACAGGTCGTAGGCGATGACGCTGCCGAGCGAATGGCCGATGACCACGGAGGTGGTCGGGGTGACGTGGTCCCGGACGAGTGCGCGGACCTTGACGGCCAGGGCCGGCTCCGTCAGATAGGAGCGGACTTCCCGCATCCGCTGGACGAAGAACCGCCCGCCGCCGCCGGGGAAGCGGTGGTCATAGGCCATCAGCAGTCGGGTGATCCGGGGCGGCCAGAGCTTCGGCGGGCCCAGTACGGCCAGCGGCTGTTCCTCGGCGTAGGCCAGGTCCTGCGGCCCGACGACGTCACCGAGAGCCTCCGCTACGAACTGTTCCTCCGCCGGTGTCATCGACGCGCCGTAGAGGTCGTCCTGCGGCCCCAACTGATCCGTGCCCTTGGCGAGCAGGGAAGTCCAGTGTGGCATGCGGAGCGTGGCCAGGCGGTCGGGCTGGTCAGTGAACTCCTTGATGCCGCGCCCGAGCGCCTTCCCCCAGTCCCGGGTCAACTGCTCCTCTGAGGTCCTGGACTGCCCGATCCCGTGCACCCCGACGATCTCCGCTGCCTGCATCGTTCCCCACTCCGCCTGGCCCGTTGCGTGCCGGCATCCATCGACCATTGGCACACGGTCCGGGTTTCCGGGTCGTCGGCCGGATCATGATTGTGCTGTATCTGGACAGGACTTGTCGCCTCTTCGGCTTGGCCCAGGACCCCGACGGCGGCCCCGCCTTTCTGCTGGCCACGCTGCCCTCCAATGACCCCACGCAGATCCGCCCTGTTCTGCTGCGGATCACCGGGCACCGCCCCGCTGCTCTCCGCTTGGCACCCGCCCCGACGACGTACCGCTATGACGTGGTGAACCAGACGGCGCGCGGCGAGCGCGAGGACTGCGCGCTGGAGCCTCGCCCCTTTGCTCTGCTCGGGGAGGGCAGGCCGAGGTGTTCCCGGCCACGCACAAACTGACTCCAACTGACACCGCATCACCCACCCGGACACACCACAGCCTCGTCCACCGCAATCAACGAAAGGAGGCACCCACCCCGAATCCGGATTCACCAAAACTTCCGAGCAGAAGGAAACAGACGGCCTCAGGCCTTCCGAGCCCCCTGCCCTATAGCCAGCCGCCCGCGAATGCGGGCCGGGCCGGGAGCGTAGCGGACGGCCCCCAAGGCTCCTTCCAGGAGCGAAGCGACGAAGGAGGAGCCGGCTCGGGGCGTAAGCGGAGAGCCGGAAGGGCACCAGCCCAACCTCCGGATTCAGCGAAAGTTTTGACGGAAGGAAACACGGCTCGGAGTGCAGCGCAGAGCCAACTCCTCGCGCCGCGAGGAGTTTCACTCCGTCGCCCGCGCGCAGCGCGGGGCTTCACTTCCAACTCCCCCGCGCAGCGGGGGAGTTGCTCTGGGTCCAGCGTGCAATGGTTGCCGGGCTGAGCTCTGCTTAGGG